>CAVITD010000042.1:8603-10393 GCA_963645645.1 uncultured Eubacteriales bacterium | reverse complement strand
AATACTAACATTTTCAAAAATTAATACATACTAACATTATCATAAATTATTAACAAAGTAGCTTAATTGTTACTTTTTTTCTTGCATTAATAAGTGTCTTATTATATAATAATGACTTACAGGGAGTGAATTATGGATAAAGGTATTGAAGTAAATGATTTTAGTGAGTTGTTTTTGTATACTTTGTGTATGAATAGTAAAATTGTGAGAAGTGATAAAGAACAAAATAAGTTTGTTTATGATATAAGTTTGCCTTATAGATTTAAAGATGCGATTATGTGTATATTATCAGCTAACCCTGTATGGATGAAAAAATATTCAAAACTAATTGATATAGAAGAATATTTTAGATTTGGATGGGATTATGATTTTGCATATTCTTTAAAAAATTTAATTAATAAGTATGCTGAGAGTATGGAGTATGATTTAGTTTTTGATAATATTAATATTAAAGTACCTACTAAGTATGCTAAAGAATTATATAATGATAAGTATTCAAACGAGTTATATGAAATAATGAAAGATTTAATTGAGTTAATCAATTCATATATTTATTCAAGAAGATGTATGTTTGGTGCTGGACCTGACTGCTATGCAAGAGGAGTTGAAGACTATAGAAATATTCATAAAAGGGATGTTGATCCATTTGAGTATGTAACTCAAAAAGATTTAAGAGAAAATGTTAAGAAAAGGAGGAAATAACATGAATGATTATTTAATGGAGTTATTTAAATATACTATTGTTAAAGGAAATGAGGGACTAATTTATCCACTTGTAAAAGAAGAAATTATTAGTAAAGAAAGCATTGTTAAAACTTTAAATGATGCTGATATGGAAAGTAAAGAAAAGAGTAAGTATGCTCTTGGGTTAGCAAAAGAATTAAAGGATATTCCTATTAAGGGACTTGAAGATATCGTTGTGAATGCTAGTGATGTCAAAGATATTTATGAGTTTGCTAAATATGTTAAATGGGCAGATGTTAATAGGCTATCTAAAGCTATAGTTGAATGTGAAGACGCTTATGCAATAACTAGTTTTGCTAGAGAAGTTAAAGGTGTTTCTGTTAGTGATTTAGCTAAGGAAGTCATTAATTTACACGATGGACGTGCTATATATACTTTTGCTTATAGTGTAAAAGGTGCGCCTATTAAGGAACTTGAAGAATCTATGTGTGATCCAGAAACATACAATACAAATTTTGCTTATGATTTTGCTAAAAATGTAAGCGCTACTGACGTTGAGGGGTTAACTAACGCGGTTATAAAAGGTGAGTCTATAGAAGATATGATAGCATTTGCTAGAGATATTAAAGGTGCTAACATAAGAAAAATAGAAAATGCTATTATTAAAAATGGTAATGCTAGAGATATTTATGATTTTGCTAGAGAAGTAAAGGGTGTTAACAAGAAAAAATTAACTAAAGCTTTTATGAATTCTATATATTTTGAAGAAGAGAATTTGTTATGTAATTTTGCATTACTTCCTAAAGTAGACTTAGATGTAATTAATGATACATTGTTAAAGAAATGCATTGATAAAAATATTCCTGTTAGTGTTGTTACTAATTACGTTAATTCTTTACAATACTATAAACAATTACCAATTGATAAGTTTACTATAGCAGTTATAAAACGTGGTAGACCATGGGATATTGTTGAATTTGCTAAAAATACTGAGAATGCTTTAGTTGACGAACTAGCGGGTGCACTAATTCAAATGGAATGTAGAGAGAAAAAATATTGGTTATATGAATTTATGTTAAAAGTTAAGGATGCACCAATTAGTAAGT
>CAVITD010000042.1:0-8593 GCA_963645645.1 uncultured Eubacteriales bacterium | reverse complement strand
CTAGAGAAGTAAAGGGTGTTAACAAGAAAAAATAACTTGCTTAACATAAATACCTTAATAGAAAGTAAAAACTCTATGCTTAAAGTTCAATATAGTGAAGAATATTTAAAGATTTTAGAATTAGTAAGAAATAAAGATATTGAAGGTTTAAGAAAATATAAAGATTTATTAAATGAAGATAATTTAACAAAGAAACTAAAATAAGCAGGTCTAGGACTTGCTTTTTGTATGAAAAAAAGACTTCAAAACGAAGTCTAATTAGCTTACTGGTGGTTCCTTAGGGATTCGAACCCTAGACCCACCGATTAAGAGTCGGTTGCTCTACCAGCTGAGCTAAGGAACCACAACGACTAAATTATATCACAAAATTTCTATTTTTGTAAACCCCTTACTTGTAAAAAGTGTAAAAAAATGATAAAATGTTAATGTCTTGGAGGTGTATTATGAACGAGACTATTGTTATTGACACAGATTGTATTAAAAATGAAGACATTAAAAGTACTTTAAGAGATATAATAAATGACATGAATGATACTGGGTATAATGCGTATAAACAAATAACTGAGTACTTGATTACTGGAGAAGTTGGATATATCACTAGTTACAAAGAATGTAGAAGTAGAATAGAGAAAATAAATAGACGAGACTTAGTAGAGTTTATGTTAAAGGAGTATACAAAGTGAGATTAATAGGGCTAGATTATGGAAGTGTAACTTGTGGTGTTGCAATAAGTGATGAGACTCTTTTAATTGCAAGTCCAGTAGAAACTATTAGATATAAAACTATGGAAGAGTTGTTAAGTAAGCTTGATGTTTACTTTAATGAATATAAGATAGACAAAATAGTTTTAGGTAATCCGATTAACTTAGATGGGTCTATTAGTACTAGAAGTGAGTTAACTCTTATGTTTAAAGATGAACTTATTAAAAGATACAATAAAGAAGTAATTATGATGGACGAAAGACTAACTTCAGTTATAGTAAACAATATGCTAATAATGGGTAATACTAGAAGAGAAAATAGAAAAAAAGTAGTAGATAAATTAGCTGCTTCAGTTATTTTACAAAGCTATTTAGATAGGAGTAACAATGGAAAATAATGAGATTATTTTTTTAGAAAATGATAAGGAGGTAAAATATAAAGTAATACTTGATTTAGAAGATGTGGACGGGAAAAACTTTATAGTTTATACTAAAGATGATAAAAATTGTTTTGTGAGTATGTATACATATACTAAAACTGGTAAATTAAAGTTAAGTAGAGTTTTGGAAGAGAAAGACTATGATTTTATAGAAGAAGTATTAAATAGTCTACAAAGTAAAGGAGAATAAAAATGGTAAAGAAGAAATTAAATAAAAAGAGATTAATAATAAGTATAGTTATACTTTTAATGATTATAATATTTATAGTTTTAGGAGTATTTTTTAGTAAGTTTGCTAAAGTATCTAACGATAGTACAACAGTGGAATATAAAGTAGAGAATGGGCTTGGAATGTATCAAGTGTTTGACGATTTGGAAAGCATGGGTTTAATTAAAAGTGCTTTTGCATTAAAAGTTTATAGTAAAATTAAAGGTGGAGACATTAGTTTTGGAACATATAGTTTAAGTAAAAACATGAATGCTATAGAAGTGTACGAAGTGTTAACTGAAAAAAGAAATGCTAGTCATGACGAAGTTAAGTTTACTTTTAGAGAAGGAAGAAATGTTAGACAATTAATAAGTGATTTAACTAGCATTAGTGATATTACAGAAGAAGAAATATTAACTACTTTAAGTGATACTGATTATTTAAAGAGTTTAATTAATGAATACTGGTTTTTAACAGACGATATATTAGATAAAGATATTTATTATAGTTTAGAAGGATATTTATATCCAAATACTTATATGATTTACAAGGATAGCAGTTTTAAGAGTGTTGTTAGTAAAATGCTTGATGAGATGGATAATAAGTTAACTCCTTATAAAGACGAGATAGAAAACAGTAATTACACTGTACATGAACTTTTGACTCTTGCAAGTATTGTTGAACAAGAAGGTCCATCTGGAACAGACAGATATGGAATTGCTGGAGTGTTTACAAATAGACTTAATGATGGATGGAGTTTAGGAAGTTGTGTTACAACGTATTATGCTGCTAAAGTTAATTTGGGAGACGCACTTTATCAAAAAGATATAGATGACTGCAGTAACAAATATAACACTAGATGTATGACTTATATAGGTCTTCCTGTTGGGCCTATATGTAACCCAAGCATTGATAGTATAGTATCTAGTTTAAACCCAACTAAACATAATTATTATTACTTTGAGGCTGATATAAATAATAAGACATACTTTAATGAAACATACGCTGGACACTTAGAAACAATAAGTAGACTTGAAAGAGAAGGCTTGTGGAATGAAATTCAATGATTTAATAAGTGATATGGAACGTTTTGCTAAAAAAGAAAACGTTCCTATTATGCAAAAAGAAGGACTCGGGTTTTTAATTAGTTTTATAAAAGAACATGATGTTAAAAGTGTTTTAGAAGTTGGAACAGCTATTGGGTATTCTACTATAAGAATAGGAGAGGTGGTTAGTAATATTACTTCTATTGAAAGAGACGTAGAAAGATATAATACTGCTATTAAAAATGTAGAACTATCAGGCTTAAAGAACATTACTCTTATTAAGGGAGACGCGCTTGACGTGAGTGTTGACGGGAAGTATGACTTAATATTTATAGACGCGGCTAAAGGAAAGAATAAAGAGTTTTTAGAGAAATTCAAAGGTAACTTAAGTGAAAACGGTTATATCATTATTGACAACATGGGATTTCATGGGTTAGTTGGAAAAAGTGAAACTATAGAAAAAAGAAGATTAAGAAGTTTGGTTAGAAAGATAGAAAATTTTATTAAATATATGGAAGAACAAACTGAGTTTAAAGTGACAAAAATAGATAAGGGAGATGGATTATATCTATTAGAAAGGAATTAGTATGAATGAGTTTTATGTAATACCTAATAATAAAGAAATACTTGATTATAATTTGATTTTACCGCTTGAAAAATATAGCATTGGTTTTGATGTTTATTATAGTGTGAGTGAGATAAATAAGTTATCTAGTACACATAATGTAAGCGTGATTATCAATAAGTTTTTACATAAGAGTGATATAGATAATATAATGAACGTGATTAATGAGTTAAAGGGTGTAAAATACTATTTTGTAGAAGACTTAGGACTAGTTAGTATTTTACCTAAAAATCAAGTAGTAGTTAGTCAAAATCATATAATAAATAATTATGATAGTATAAACTATTTTAAAAGTTTAGGATATGATAAGGTACTTATTAATAATGATTTAACTATAAGTGAGATTAAAGATATAATGAAGTGTACATCTAGTCATTTATTCATGTACTATATAAGTAAGAATAACTTAATGTATAGTAAAAGACATTTGATAAGTAGTTTTAATGAGTATAAAAAAGATAACTTAGAAATGAAAAAGACTATTAATGAGAAAGTAAGTAATCATGAACTTATTATAAAAGAAGAAAAATGTGGAACTTGCATATTTAATTCACGTATTTTTTCTGCTAATAAGTATATTAGTGAGCTAGATGGCATTGGTAAAATAGTTAACTTAAGTAATATGAGTGAGTATGAGACTAATATTATTTTAGATAATTTATGTAATAAAGAGTTATCTAAACTTATAGAAGTAGATGAGTACTTTTTAGATAATAAAATTGCTTATAAGGTAGGTGATTTAAAGTGACAGAAGTATTAAGTCCAGCAGGAGATTTGGAGCGTCTTAAATGGGCACTTATGTACGGAGCTGACGCGGTTTATATTGGAGGATATAACTATAGCTTAAGAGCAAATGCAAACAACTTTAGTATTAAAGATATCACAGAAGGTGTAGAATTTGCCCATTCTTTAGGCAAAAAGGTGTACGTTACAGTAAATATTTTATTTCATAATGAAGACTTAGATGGGTTAACTGAGTACCTTACTACACTAAGTGATATTGGAGTTGACGCATATATAGTAAGTGACTTAGCAGTTATTAAAAGAATACGTGAACTTAAATTAAAACCTGAAATACATATAAGTACGCAAGAGTCTAGTGTAAACAAGCTTGCCGTTAAGTTTTGGGAAAGCGTTGGCGCTACTAGGGTTGTTCTTGGTAGAGAATGTTCAAAAGAAGATATTCTTGATATAAAAAACAATACTAATGCAGAGCTAGAAGTATTCATTCACGGGGCGATGTGTACAAGTTATAGTGGAAGATGTGTTTTATCAAACTACGTTACAAAGCGTGACTCAAACCGTGGTGGATGCAGTCAAGTATGCAGGTTTATCTTTAAGATGGACGAGTACGATGACTTTCAAATAGCTAGTAAAGATCTTTCTATGATAGACCATATACCTGAGTTAGTTGATATGGGTGTAGCGTCTTTGAAAATAGAAGGAAGAATGAGAAGTATGTACTATATTGCAACTGTAGTAAATACTTACAAGAATGTTGTTACTTTATATAAAGAAGGAAAGTTAACTAACGAGTTAATGGAATATTATAAGAGAGTTTTAAATAGACTATCTAATAGAGAAAATAAAAGTCAGTTTTTTAGTGGAGACGTAAATGTAAGCGATCAATACTATACTGGTAGAAAAGAAGTGTCTAATCAAGACTTCTTGGGAGTTATATTAGATTATACTGATGGAGTTATGAAAATTGAACAAAGAAACAACTTTAAAGTGGGAGACACTATAGAAGTTTTTGGACCTAATACTCATCCTACTAAAGTGGTGGTAGAAAGTATTATAAATGAAGATGAAGAGAGTGTTGACGCGGCAAACCATCCACAAGAAGTACTTTATGTGAAAGTACCATTTAAAGTAGAAAAAAATGATATTTTAAGAGTGCCAATTAGTTGACAAATCCGCTAATTTTTGGTATCATTATAAACTGTTAAGGAGAAAAAGATAAAAATGAAACAAAAAGAATTTTTTTTAACAAGTGAAGGTTATTTAGAACTAGAAACTGAGTTAAATTATTTGAAAACTGATAAGAGAAAAGAAGTATTAAATTCTTTAAAAGAAGCAAGAGCGCTTGGCGACTTAAGTGAAAACGCAGAATACGACAGTGCTCGTGAAGAACAAGGTAAACTTGAAGCTAGAATTAAAGAAGTTGAATATATACTAGAACACGCTACCATCATAGATGACGCGCAAACTGAAAAAGATAAGGTAACTATTGGTTCAACAGTGTCTCTTCAATATGACGGAGATGATGAAGTTGAAGAATATAGAATAGTAGGAAGTCAAGAAGCTGATCCGTTCAACAACAAGATTAGTAATGAAAGCCCTATTGCAATGGCTATACTAGGAAAGAAAGTTGGAGAGACTTCTGAAGTTGAAAGTCCTAATGGAACATATAAAGTTAAAATTGTTAAAGTAGCTTAATAAGGAGGGAAAAGTTATGAAAAAAGATTTTAGTGTTAAAATGGAGAAAGAAGCATGGAATGAGTTAATACATCACTGTTTTGAACATAAAAAGAATGAAGTAAACGTTGATGGGTTCAGAAAAGGACAAGTTCCATTTGATGTTTATGTTAAAAAGTTTGGTGTAGAAAGTTTATATATGGATGCAGTTGATCATGCATTACCTGAATTATATGACAAATTATTAGAAGAAAATGATGGACTTGTATTTAACATGGCTTGTCGTCCAGAAGTAAATGTTAAAAGTATAAGTATAGATGGAGTAGAAGTAGTATTCACTGTTACAATGAAGCCTGAAGTTAAATTAGGAAAATATAAAGATTTAGGAATTAAGAAGGAAGAAGTAAGTGTAACAGAAGAAGAAATTAATGACGAGTTAGAGCATTTAAGAGGACATTATGCTGAATATAAAGAAAAAGAAGGAAATGTAGAAAACACAGACGAAGTTAACATTAATTTTGAAGGTTTTAAAGATGGAGTAGCTTTTGAAGGTGGAAAAGGAGAAAACTGTCCATTAGTTATTGGAAGTAATAGTTTTATTCCTGGATTTGAAGAAGCACTTATTGGAATGAAAAAAGGAGAGACTAAGAGTATTAACTTAACATTCCCAGAAAACTACCATAGTGAAGAATTAAAAGGTAAAGATGTTGTATTTAATGTAACTGTTAATAGTATTAAAGAAAGAGTACTACCAGAATACAATGAAGACTTCTTTAAAGATTTAAATATGGATGGAGTAACTGATTTAGACTCTTTAAAAGAAAACGTTAAATCTCATATTTTAGGACATAAGACAGGAGAAGTTGAAGATAAATACTTTGACGAAGTTTTAACTAAGATAAGTGAAAATGCTAGTGTAGAAATTCCAAGTGAAATGATTAGTGAAGAAATTGATAGAATGGTTGAACAATTTAATCAAAACTTACAATATCAAGGAATGAACATAGATACTTATTTAAAGATACTTAATATGGATTTAGATAAATTTAAAGAGAACTTTAAACCTGAAGCAGAAAAGAGAGTTAAATATAGATTAGTTCTTGAACAAATAGTAAAAGAAGAAAATATTACAGTAGAAGATAAAGAACTTGAAGAATATTCTAAAGATATGGCTAAAAAATATAATGTAACTGAAGAAGTTTTCTTAAAAGAAATTGGCGGGTTAGAATTTTTGAGATATGATTTAGAAGTTAGAAAAGCTCTTGAAATTGTTACTGGAAAATAATTATAATAGAGCATATAAACTTATGCTCTATTTTGTTTTAAAAGGAAGGAATTATTATGAATGAAAAAGTAGAACCAAAAACATTACCTGGTTTTATGGAGTTAATGCCACAAGACCAAATATTGTTTGAAAAAATGAAAAATACAATTGAAAGTGTGTACTCTAGTTATGGGTTTTATCCACTAGATACACCAATTATAGAATTATCTAGTGTGCTTTTAGCTAAAGCTGGAGGAGAAACAGAAAAACAAATTTATAGATTTAATAAGGGAGATAATGATTTATCTTTAAGGTTTGATCTAACTGTACCACTTGCAAAGTATGTAGCAAGTAGAAGTAATGAATTAATATTCCCATTTAAAAGATATCAAATTGGTAAAGTATATCGTGGAGAAAGACCTCAAAAAGGAAGATTTAGGGAGTTTTATCAATGTGATATAGATGTAATAGGTAGTGAAACATTATCTATATTATATGATGCTGAAATACCTAGTATTATATATGACTTATTTAAGAAGTTAAATATTGGAGACTTTGTAATAAGAATAAATAATAGAAAAGTACTTACTGGTTTCTTTAATTCATTAGAGTTAAGTAGTAAAGTAACTGATATATTAAGAATAATAGATAAGATAGAAAAAATAGGAGAAGATGAAGTAAAAAGTGAGTTATCATTATTAGATATAGATAGTGATAAAGTAAGTAAGATAATAGACTTTATTAGAATTAAAGGGGATGCGTTTACTAAGATAGAAAGACTAAAGAACCTAGGTATTACTGATGAAGTATATAATGAAGGAGTAAATGAGTTAGAAACAGTAATAAATAATATTAAAGCTAGGGGAATAGATAGTAATTTTTATGATGTAGACCTTACTATTGCAAGAGGGCTTGACTATTATACTGGAACAGTGTATGAAACTATATTAAAAGATTATCCATCTATTGGAAGTGTATGTTCTGGTGGAAGATATGAAAACTTAGCTACATACTATACAGATAAAAAACTACCTGGTGTAGGTATATCAATTGGACTTACTAGACTATTCTATCAATTAAAAGAAGCTGGAGTAATTAAGACAACTGATAATAGTGTTGCTGATATAACAATACTTCCTATGACAGAGAACTATGAATATGTTTACAAGTTTAGTAATCTACTTAAGAAAAGTGGTATAAAAGTAGATACTGTATTCTTAGGTAAGTTTAAACAACTAATAAGATACGCAGATAGACAAAAAATTCCTTATGTTCTTATAATAGGAGATGACGAAATAAGTAAAGGTGTTGCAGTATTAAAAGATATGTTTACTGGTATTCAAACTGAAGTAACACTAGAAAATATAATAGACATATATAATAGATTACTTAAATAATTAAAAATATTTAAAAATGTACTTGAAATATAGTACATTTTTTGATAAGATTAATTATGTAATAGCGAGAGTAACAAAATCTTGAACTATTAAATATAAAGGAGAACAAGCATGAAAACAAAATACTCTGTAAAATATGTAATGGGGGGGGGGTTTATTAAGAGTAACAATTAATCTTAATAGTTTTTCATGTGTTTTTAAATGGATAGAATAACTCTACCCATTTTTTGTTTTGTTTAAAAAGAAGGAGAGAGTATGGACAATGTTGAATTAAAAAAATTAGTTGGTAGAAATGTAAGAAAGTATAGGCTTATATATAATGCTTATAACAAAGAAAAACTTACTCAAGCAAAGTTAGCTGAAAAGATAGGTGCTAAAACACCTCTTATAGGTGCTTTAGAAAGTGAGAACAACGATATGGGTGTTAGTATATATAACCTGTATATGATAAGTCAAGTACTAAATGTACCAATAGAAAAGTTTTTTGAGGAGGA
>CAVITD010000041.1:18229-18768 GCA_963645645.1 uncultured Eubacteriales bacterium | reverse complement strand
CTTCATCACTCATAATCATTTCAACAAGTACATAACCTGGAAACATCTTCTTTGTTTTTTCTTTCTTTACACCATCTTTAATTTCTACTTCTTTAGTTTCTGGAACAATAACTCTAAAAATATTATTTTCCATACCCATTGAGTCTTTTCTCATAAGTAAGTTTTCTTTAACTTTACTTTCATGCCCTGAATAAGTATTAACAACATACCATAACTTTTGATTTTCCATAATCTACCCCACTATTCCTTTCACGAAAGTAAATAATACATCTAGCAAGTAAAAATATCCACCAAAGAATACCATTAATGTAAGAACCATTACTGAATACTTAAATAAATCTTTACCACTAGGCCACCTTACCATCTTTCTTTCTTTACTAACACCTTTAAAAAATGCCTTGATTTTTTTCATAAGTCCCTCCATAAAAAAAACACTTACGTGTTTCAGTAATTTAAATATACTACAAATTAAAGAAAAATACAAGTGTTTTTTATACTTTCATTAAACTTTTTAGCTTTTTTATAGCCTTTTTTTCAAT
>CAVITD010000041.1:12689-18219 GCA_963645645.1 uncultured Eubacteriales bacterium | reverse complement strand
AGTATATTCTTTTTGATTATATAAGCCATACCTAAGTGTTAGTATTTCTTTATCTCGTTTACTTAAGTTTTCTATTTCTTTTATCAATAGTTCCTTATCAACAATACTTTCATATTCCTTTTCCACTATATCATCAGGTGTTCCTAAAACATCTTCTAAATGTAGTTCGTTACCATCTTGATCTAAATTTATGGAGTCTTCAAATGAAACTTCAACTTTTCTTCTTTTGTTCTTTCTTAAAAACATAAGTATTTCATTATCAATACACCTGCTTGCATATGTTGCAAGTTTTATGTTTTTATCTAATTTGTATGTTTTTACTCCTTTAATAAGTCCGATCGTGCCAATGCTTACTAAGTCTTCTAAGTCGTACATAGTATTATCATACTTTTTAGCAAGAAAAACCACAAGCCTTAAGTTATGCTCGATTAGTTTATTCCTCGCGTGCATATCTCCATTATTGCTCTTAATGACTAGCTCTTCTTCCATACTCTTTTCTAAAGGTGGTGGAAGTATATCAGTACTTCCTAAATAAAAAACTTTCTCTTTGTCTTTAAATAAACTACTTAAGAAATCAAATATTTTCATGTTATCCCTCCATTAATAAATAATTTAATAAAATATCCACTTTGTTAAACTTTAACCTTTCATCTACTACACCCACTACTACATTCTTTTTTACTCCAATACCTTCTATAAATATTTTCTTAACTTTGTAACACTTTAACAAACCACTTTCATTAATACTTTGATATGGTATATAGAAAAACGGAATACTTTTAGATACATTTTTAAACTTTTTAGAATTAGTTATAATAACTGGTCTATTAGTATACGGGTCCATTAAAGTATTTCCTGTATCCATGTAACCTATTAATTCAAGCTTACTTTCTTTAATATAGATATCTACTTTATAATATAAACTATTAACCTCACGTATAACTTTCATTTGTTTATAATAGATATACATTATAATTGGAGTACATATTAATATAAAGATGTAATTAATGCTTATTCCTTTATGAAAGAATACCATACCAATATTCTTATAACTAAAGCTTACGTTTAAATAATATATAAACCCTCCTAAGATTATGCTTATTAGATAAAAATATACCAAGTTAGTTATGAAATATTTAAAGTCGGTGTAACCAAATGTTATAAGTATTATCAAAATAGATAAAATAACTTTAAGTAAAAAGAGTGTTAAAGTAGTAAGGGGTACAAATAAAACAATGATAGTTATACTACCTATTAAAGAGCCTAATACAATTCTTTTAATAGAAGTTCTTCTTTTAAGAACAATACTTGTAGTAAGTAAAAGTATAAAGTCAAAAAAGAAGTTTAGAAATATTATTAAGTCAACATACACTTTCATATAACCACCAATATAAGTATAATAAAAACGACAAGCATATTTTGTCGTTTTATAGTTTTTTATTTTCTTTTTAATCCTTTAGAATATAATTCGTTATATGACCCATCCATTAGTGATATTTGCATATCTTCATAAATTGACCTTAAGTCTTCCAAAGCCATATCTTTAAACATAATTTGTCCGTAAACATCTTCATTAACAGGTTCAGGAATATTTAAGTAACTCTTTAAAGTACTAGCCATTAATCTAAAGTTAAAATAGTTAAACTTACCTTTTTCATTTATAAACTTATGATAGAAATTAATTAAAGGACTAATAGATACCAACGCAGGATTATTATATTTAAGTGAGTCTCTTAAACATCTAAGTAAATCATACTCATCTATACTATCTCTTGAAGAAGACATTAATTCTTTACTTTTAATTAAACTTTCAATATATTTTATATCTCTAGCACTATCTCTAAGAGTCTTTTCTAACATTCCACGATTTAGTAACTCTTTATCTTTCTTATAAAATATAGGAAGTGTTCTAATATCCTTTTTAGCACGATACATAATTACTAGTTTATGATTATTTCTTAAGTCAACGTCATAGTTAGTCTTTAGTTCAAAGTCATTATTAAATCTAGTAGTAAACTTGTCAATTTCTTCTAGTGTTGAAGGTATAGTCACTTTTAAATATTTAGTAAATTCTGCGTAACCTTCACTATAATGAAAGACTAAATTCCCAAGAAAATACTTGCTTTTAGAGTCATCATTATATTTAGCTATTAACCTTTTAATTTCAGAAGTACTATACCTTTTAAAACTCCTTGTTTCAACCCCAGCTTTAATTCCAATACTATATCTATTAACTTTTCCCATAAGACACCCCTTATCTAATTAAAATTATACCATATTTTGTACAATATGTCAACTTTACACAGACTTACTCACCTTTATTTTTAAAGTTAAGAATAATTGGAGTACCACTAAAATCTATATTACTTCTTATCTTATTTTCTAAATATCTTTCATAACTAAAGTGAATTAACCCTTTAGAATTAACTTCAATATCAAATTTTGGTGGCTTTGTTCCACTTTGATGTGCAAAATAAATTTTAAGTCTTCTACCCTTATAAGATGGTGGTGGAGTTTCTATAAATGCGTCTAATATAATTTCATTTATAACATTTGTCTTTATTTCTTTAGTAGCATTAGCATAACTTTCAAGTACTACTGGCATAAGTGTATTTATTCTTTTTCTAGTTTTAGCACTTAAAAAACATACTTTAACATAAGGCATAAATTGGAAATTATCTTTAATTTTCTTTTTCCATATTTTCATTTCTTCGTCTTTATTATCCACTGTATCCCACTTATTAACCACAAGTACTAAAGCTTTACCTGCTTCAATTGCATATCCAGCAATATGTTTATCATGCTCTATTATTCCTTCTTCAGCATTAATTACAAGAATACACACGTCACTTCTATCAATTGCTTTCATACTTCTTAGTAAACTATACTTTTCTACACTTTCATATATCTTACCTTTTTTTCTAAGTCCAGCAGTATCAATTAAAACATACTCATTTTTATCATAAGTTAAAGTTGTATCAATTGCGTCTCTTGTAGTACCAGCTACATCACTTACTATTACTCTGTCTTCATTTAACAAAGCATTTACTAAACTAGATTTACCAACATTAGGTCTACCTATTACACTAAATTTAAGTCTATCGTCAACTCTCTCTTCCTCTAAATTAAAGTCAAGTGTTGCCTCTTCCATAAGTTTAGTTATTCCTACATTATGTTCTGCAGATATCGGAATGTAATAGTCAAATCCAAGTGTATAAAAGTCATAAATATTTTCTTCAGTAAGTTTGTTATCTACTTTATTAATTGCCACGATTACTTTTTTATTAGTCTTTCTTAACATATCTCTTATTAGTAAATCATTAGAAGTAACTCCTTCTTTACCATCCACTACAAAGATAATCACGTCACTTTCGTCTATTCCTATCATTACCTGCGCTTTTATTTCGTCGTTAAAAGTTCCCTCACTATAGTCTATTCCACCAGTATCTATTAAATAAAAAGATGTATCATTATATGTAGCTTTACTATAAATTCTATCTCTTGTAACACCAGGAATATCTTCAATTATAGATATTTTCTTTCCAACAAGTCTATTAAATAAGGTGCTTTTACCAACATTAGGTTTTCCTACTAAACATATTGTTTTCATATTTTTTCCCCTTTCTAAAATTAATTGTTCTTTATTTTATCACAAATATTCAAAAATTAAAAGTGCTTTTAAGCACTTATTTCCCAAACTACATTGTCATTTGATATTAGTTTAGCAACTTCTTTGTTATCTATTTTGTATACTCCTAGTACTCTCCACATTATTCCACTATAATATAAATAGTTATTCGGATCACTCGTATTATCTAAACCATATACACATTTTCCTTCTTCAACCTTATTATTTTCAGCTGTACAGTTCAAACTAGTTTTTACTATTTCTACTAAATTTGATGGGTCAAGTCCACCTATTACACTACCGTCATCCCATACTGCAACTAAGCTTTTGCCATTTACTCTTATTAATATTCTATCATTATTCATACTTGTATCGTCTACTGGATTTATTATGCAGCCATTTGTTGTATTAGAGCCCTTACAGTTAGTATCATTAGGGTCTACATCTCTTTTAATATAATCTTCTAGTAATGTATAAACATTAATATATGTATCAGTTGTTAATTTTCTATCACTTCCATAAAGTTGAGCCGCAACTAGTATTTCTTGTTTTTTTTCAGAAAGTAATCTCTTATTAATTCTTTTTCTTACTTCTACTACACTAGGTATAGCAATTCCCATTATCACGCCAATTAATACAATTACTACTAATATTTCAGTTAAAGTAAAGCCTTTTTTCTTCATCACCAGTGCACCTTCCTTATCATAATTTAATTATAAACAAAAATGGTAGAAAAGTCAATTAAAAGAAATTTTATATTATCAACTCAAAACCACTACATTTCTTCTATATCATTAGCTTCTAGCCTTTTTTCAATATCTTCTATACTAGGTAATGTACTTTCTAAATATTCAGGTATTTCAGACAATATTTTATATTCACTAACACCAATTGGCTTGTTAACATCTTTTAAAGATAACTCTGCTGTTATTTTTTTATTACTCTTACATAAAAGTATTCCAAATGTTGGATTATCTTCTTCTCTTTTAACAAATTTATCTACTGCATTTAAATAGAAGTTAAGTTTTCCAATATATTCAGGTTTGAATTTAGTTGTTTTGAGTTCTATAACAACATAACTTTTAAGTTTTAGGTTATAAAATAGTAAATCTATATAGTAGTCTTCGTCTTCTATTTCTAAATGATATTGTCTTCCAACAAAAGCAAAACCACTACCTAGTTCTAATAATAATTTTGTTATATTAGAAGTTAATTCTTTTTCTATATCCACTTCCTTTAGCTCTTTATCAGCTGTTATAAAATCAAAAATATAAGGATTCTTTAGTAGTTCTTTCATTCTTTCATTATTAGGCGAAGAAATTATTTTATCAAAGTTAAAAGTTTTATTTTCCATTATAGCTTGTCTTTCATATAATTTGCTTTCTATTTGATGTATTAAAATAGGCCTTGACCAACTATTTTGTATCGTTTCAGAGATATACCATTTTCGCTGATTTTTATCTTTCACTTGATCCATAATAGTGGTAAGTGAAGTCCAAGGTAATTTTGCAGCATAATGCTGCAAAAATTCATCATTGTCAAATTCGCTTGCAAATTTCTGCATATATCTTAAATTTCTTGCAGACATTCCTTTAATTGTAGGAAAATCCATTTTTAAATCTCTTGCCAGATTATCTATAAATGATGAACCCCATTTATTATTCTTAATTAACTTTGAACCAATACTATAATACATTAATATTAATTCCTTATTAGCGTTTTCTACTATTTTATTTCTAGTTACAACTAGAGTTTTCTTTATATCATTTAATATTTCAAAATACTTATCGTTACTTTCCAACATAATTATACACCTACTTTCCAACTTTTTTAAGTAAAAAAAAAAAAAAAAAAGGGAATACTCCTAAAAAGAAGTATCCCCGAATAGATATATTTTCTCTT
>CAVITD010000041.1:0-12650 GCA_963645645.1 uncultured Eubacteriales bacterium | reverse complement strand
TTTTTAAGTAATTAATATTTTAAAAAAGGGAATACTCCTAAAAAGAAGTATCCCCGAATAGATATATTTTCTCTTTCCTAAAAATATAAATTATCTACTAAAATGTATATTGTGTTAAATCACAAGCAAGAAACTTAACACAATTAAATAATATCATAATAATCAAATATTATCAATACTTTTTGCTTATAATAAATTAAAATTTATATCTTTACCTATATTGTCAATTTTAAATTAATTTCTTTTTCTTCAGTAAGTTGTCTATATTTTACTCCACATATATCAAATAGCTGTTTTGAAGCAATAGTCTCTTCAGTATTTGCATATTTGTCAGATAAATATATTACTTCCTTTATTCCTGACTGAATAATTTCTTTAGCGCATTCATTGCATGGAAACAAATCTACATAGATTTTCGCATTTTGAAAGTCTTTTCTATTACCTAAGTAATTTAATATTGCGTTTCTTTCAGCGTGGACTACAAACAAGTACTTTGTTTCAAGTTTTTCTCCCACCCTCTTCCATGGAAATCGCTCATCATTATATCCATTTGGACTACCATTATATCCAATTGAAAGTATTCTGTTATCAGAACTTACTATTACTGCACCTACCTGTGTATTTGGGTCTTTACTTCTTAAAGAAGTTAACTTTGCAACAGCCATAAAGTATTCGTCCCATGTTAAATTATCAGTTCTTTGACTTTCGTATATTTGATGTATTTTCTTCCAATTATTAAATTCTTGTAAATCTATATTGCTTTCTATTTCTTCATGGTAATAATGACGAGTAAATTCTCCACATGAAGCGCCTATTTCTTTTCCTGGTGGAGTATATGTTTTTACTTTAATGTTATTTTCCTTTAATATAGCACACCACATATCTTCTTCCTTACTAACACTCATGCTACCCTTTGGATTAAATTTTATAAACTTAACAGTAATACCTTTACCACTTATAAGCCTAATAAGTTTGTTTAATTCTTCTAATGTATCATTTACTCCATTAATTAAGGTATAGTGTATTTCTACTAAGTCATTACTTTTATGATGTAGTTTATGTTTATCCATAATAGTTTCATTTTCTCTTATAGTATCACTATAATTTTTTAATAATTCTATGGCAACAACCACACTTACCTTTGTCTTAGGAATAAGTTCTTTTCTTTTTTCGTCTATTGGCGAATGCAAGCTAAAGTGCACTTTAAGAGGCATATCATTTTTATTTACAAACTCAGTTAACTCGAGTAAACTATCATTAGGCATCATTGTACTTACTGCATAAGCTATACTTTCATAACCTAAATTCTCTTTTATTATACTTTCATATTTATAAACTTTTTTAATAAGTTCCAAATTAAGAAGTGGCTCCCCTACACCCATAAAACTAATAAGTAGCCTTTTCTTATCTGTTCTTTTAGTAGTAGTATTTTGTACTCTCAAGCTGTAAATCAAACTTTCCATGAAATCATTTATTCTAATAGGTACCATCTTTTTATTTAGTTTGTTATTAGTTAAATGACACATCTTGCATCCTAAATTACAAAAGTGATGAGTTGGTACACATATTACGTCTTCATACTCTTTATTTTGAATTAAAGTCATTTCTATAATCTCATTTTTTTCTGTTTTAAACACACTTTTTATACTACCATCATTAAAATCTTTAAATACACCTATATTATTTACCATAAACTCTCCCAAAAATTTAATCTAATTTACTTTCCATTACTTTAATTATTTTATCTCTTCCTACTTTGGTTATCTTACTAAAATATATAATTTCATCCCCTAGTGCTAAGTCAATTGTACTTTCTATTAACTTATTTTGTTTTTCTTTTTGACTTTTCTTTATTTTATCATATTTAGTACACACTACTGTAACAGGTAAGTTATAATATTTTAAGAAATCATACATTATAAGGTCATTATCTGTTGGTTTGTGCCTATAGTCTACTAGTAAGAATACGTGCTTTAAGTTAGGTCTATTCATAATATATTCTTCTATCATAAGTCCAAACTTCTCTTGTTTTTTATTACTTACTGCAGCATATCCATAGCCTGGAACATCTACTAAATAGCATAAGTCGTCTATATTATAGAAATTTAGTGTTTGAGTTTTACCAGGTTTAGCACTTGTACGCGCTAGATTTTTTCTATTAACTAGTGTATTAATAAAACTACTTTTTCCAACATTACTTCTACCTACAATTAAAAATTCAGGCTTGTTATCAGTTGGATACTGCGTAGTTCTAACAGCAACATTAGTTAACTCTATTTTATCAAAATTCATAAAATTCTTTTTCTCCTTCTAATAGTATTATACTAGATATAAGTGTGTTTTGCAATTGAAAAAAGAAGTTACATCAGGTAATCTTCTTTAATTTCATGGTCTACTATATTATTTATCTCTTCATTTGTTGGCGTGTCGTCTATTATATCAAAATCTTCATAATTGTTATCCATTATTTGTACTCTCACTTTAGTATCGCCTATTATTTCAATACCTAGAGTTTTTTCTATTTCATAAGTTATCTTATTATTACTACTCTTCACATCAACTACAGTAGGGTTCTTTAAACTTGTTACTAGTATTTCTGAATTATTAGTTAAAACTTGGTCGTTGTTAAGTCTTACATTTACTAGTTCTGTATAAGATATTTTTCTAGCATCCACATTTGTTTTTGTATTATCGTCATAACTATACCAAATGTTTACATCAAAGCTACCTGTTATTTTGACTTTTCCATTTTCACTCACGCCACTCATTGTATGATTTATTACCCAGCAGCCTAATACTGTACTTATTTTATCTGTAGTAAATAATTCGTATGTATTTCTAAACGTCTTTTTACCTTTTCCAATAACCGCTTTTGTTACTATCTCTTTAAACATTAACTTCACCCATTATTAATATATGACAAATACCTAAAAAACGGAACTTTTTCTCTTGATTTTATTTTATCATTATTTTCTATTTTGTTTATTGTTTCAGGTAGTAACCTATAGTCTTTGTTACTTTGTTTTTAAATTAACTCATAAAATGCACGGATTTTACTTAATTCTTCTGTTTAATAACCTTTACCAAATTCTTTAGTTAAAATACTTACATATTTCTTTACTACTACTTTAGCATCATTTATTATTTCGGTCTTTATACTTTCTTAATAATTGTCTTTCATGAGTACTCTCCTAAAATACCTTTATGCATAACAAGTTGTAGATATTTTTAATAAGTAAAGAAAAACATTTAGGAAAATTCCTAAACGTTTATTTTTAAATAATTGAGAATAACATCAATACTAGGATGTTTACTACTGCAATTGTTAGAACTACTTTTAATGCCCATTTGAACCATGTTGAATAGTCTACTTTTGCAAGTGCAAGTCCTCCCATTATTGCTCCACAAGTTGGAGTTATTAAGTTTACTAGACCATTTGAGCTTACAATAGTCATTGCGGCTACTTCAGTTGAATAGCCTAAGCTTGCAGTAAGTGGACCAGTAATTGGTGTTGATAATGTTGCAAGTCCACTACTTGAAGGGACTAAGAATGATAACACCACGTGTAGTAAGTAGTTAAGTGGAACATATATTAATTCTGGTAATTTACTTAAATGTTCAGTTGCATTATAAATAATGTAGTTGTCTAAGTAAGTTTGTTTCATTAATACAGATGCTCCTCTTGCCACTGCTATTACTAGAATAACTCCTATCATGTCTTTTGTTCCTTCAATGAATGTATCTACAAATTCTTTTTCTTTGTAACCATTGATTAAAGAAATAACTATACTCATTAAGAAGAACCAAAGTGCTGACTCATAGAAGTACCAGTTACCTAAACTAGAGCCTGTAAGCCATCCAGTAAATCCTTCAAAGAAAGTTATATCAAATTCTCCCCATGGAATAAATCCGATAATCATTATTAAGAAAGTAAGTGCAAAAACATATAGAGTTATTTTTTGTTTTGTAGTTAACACTTCTTTTTGTTTTGATTTTTCTTCAAATTTACCAAATTCTTTTTCTGCTTCTTCTTGTTCTCTTAGGGAAAGTATTGTTGAACCTTTGTCTTTTTTAACTTTGCTTGCATAAGCTAATACAAATAGTGTTGAAATTAAGTATGCAAGTAACCATAAGATTACACCTATAAATAAGATAGTTCCTTGATTATAAGATACACCAGCATCTCTTAAAGCTGATAATACAGCACCTGTTGCAAATGGGTTTACTGTTGAACCTAGTACACCACTACCTGCACCCAATAGAATTACTGCTGCACCTACAAGTGGGTCCATTCCTGCGGCAAACATTGTAGCAGCTAGAAGTACATAGAAGCCAACTGTTTCTTCAAGCATTCCGTATGTTGTACCACAAATTGAGAAGATAAACATTAATATTGGTATTAACCATAATTCTTTACCTTTTAATTTTTGTACTAAAACTTTGATACCTGTTTCTAAAGCTTTAGTTTTGTCTATTATTTTAAGAAAACCACCCAAAATTAATATGAATATTGCAACGTCTACAGCATTTTCAAAGCCTAGAATTGGCGCTAATAAGATTTGGCTAAGGCTTGCTCCTACTGTACCACTTCCATTTACTATTTCATCTCCTACGAATTTAGCATTAGGTAGTAAATGTGAAAGAATTCCAAGCGCTACTATGACTATCATTATAATAGTGTATGCTGATAACATGGTCCTATTCTTTTTCTTTGTCATATTATTTTCCTCCTTTTATGACTGTACCATTTTTGTATTCTAGTGCGTCACTTGCGCATTCTAGTGAGGTAATTATTGCAGTTTTATTTGAGTTTTCTACAAAACTTATACACGCTTCTATTTTAGGTAGCATACTTCCAGGAGCAAATTCTCCATCATCAATATACTTTCTTGCTTCTTCTACTGTGATAGTATCTAACTCAGTCATATTTTCTTTGTTGTAATTTAAACATACTTTATCAACAGCAGTTAAGATAAGTAATACATCAGCGTCTACTTCTTTAGCAAGTAAACTAGCTGACTTATCTTTGTCAATTACTGCATCTACTCCTTTTAGAAGATTATCTTCCATTATAACTGGAACTCCTCCACCTCCGGCACATATAACAATTACATCATCTTCAACAAGTTTTTTTACTACTTTGTCATTTAGTATTTTTTTAGGTATAGGAGATGGTACTACTCTTCTATATCCACGGCCTGCGTCTTCTTTAAAAATGTAACCTTTTTCACTTTCTATTACACTGGCTTCTTCTTTAGTGTAAAACATTCCAATAGGTTTAGTAGGATTTTTAAAACATCCATCATTTTTATCAACTAAGACCTCTGTTATTAAGGCTACTATAGATTTGTCAATACCTCTTTTGTTTAGTTCATTCATTATTGACTGTTCTATATGGTAACCGATATAACCTTCACTCATACTACCACATTCTGCAAATGGCATTGATGGAGTAGCAGCACTCCCGTTACTAGCGTATTCCATTGCAAGTGAGATTTGTCCAACTTGTGGACCATTTCCATGTGTAAGTATTACTTTATTACCTTTTTCTATAAGGTCCACTATTACTTTAGAAACACCTTCTAGAATTGATAATTGTTCATTAGGAGTTTTACCAAGAGCATTTCCTCCTAGGGCTATAACTATTTTACTCATTATTCTTCCCTCATTGTTAGATATACTACTGCTTTTATTGTGTGTAGTCTATTTTCTGCTTCGTCAAATACTTTTGATTTTGGACTATTAAATACTTCGTCAGTTACTTCCATTTCTTTTAGACCAAATTTTTCGTATATTTCTTTTCCAATTGTTGTGTTTAAATCATGAAATGATGGTAAGCAGTGTAAGAATATTGCGTTTTCGCTTGCATTTGACATAACACTCATGTTTACTTGATATGGACTAAGTAATTTGATACGGCTAGCCCATACTTCGTCAGGTTCTCCCATTGAAACCCATACGTCAGTATATATTACGTTAGCATCCTTAGTAGCAACACTTACGTCTTCTTCTAAAGAAATAGTACACTCATTAGCACTAGCAATTTCCTTACAAGTGTTAACTAACTCTTCTTGAGGCCATAGTTCACGTGGAGCACACGCTACGAAGTTTATTCCCATTTTAGCACATACTACCATAAGTGAATTTGCAACATTGTTTCTAGCGTCTCCCATAAATACTAACTTTAAGCCTTTTAAGTAACCAAAGTTTTCTTCAACAGTCATAATGTCTGCAAGCATTTGTGTTGGATGAAATTCTGTAGTAAGCCCATTCCATACAGGTACACCAGCATTCTTGGCTAGTTCTTCTACTATTGTTTGGCTATATCCACGGTATTCTATTCCATCATACATTCTACCTAATACTTTAGCAGTATCAGCAATACTTTCTTTTTTACCCATTTGACTAGCATTAGGGTCTAAGTAAGTTACTCCCATACCAAGATCAAGTGCTGCAACTTCAAAAGCACATCTTGTTCTAGTTGAAGTTTTTTCAAATAAAAGTACAATGTTTTTGTTTGGTAAATATTTGTGTTCAATATGTAATTTTTTCTTTTCTTTAAAATCTTTAGATACGTCTAGTAAAAATCTTATTTCTTCAGGGGTGTAATCTAGTAATTTTAAGAAATGTCTTCCTGTTAAATCCATTATATATCCTCCCTTATAAGTGGCATACTCATACATCTTGGGCCACCTCTTCCACGTGATAATTCAGCACTTGGCATTTCAAGAACTTTTATTCCGTGTTCTCTTAGTATGTTATTTGTCATGTTGTTTCTATCGTATACTACTACTACACCAGGTGCGATGCAAAGAGTATTTGTTCCGTCATTCCATTGTTCTCTTTCACTGGATATTTTTTCTCCACCTGCACATGGGATAAGTGTGATTTTCTTTTCAAGATATTTTTCTAATATACTTTCTAAACTACCTTCTACTTTTTTAACATTTAAGTCTTCAAATGTAGTTGGGTCATCACCTTCAGTTATTTCGTAAACTTCTAGAGTGTTCATTATTCCTGGATGGTATGTAAACTTATCGTAATCTATTTGTGTAAATACAGTGTCTAAATGCATGAATGCACGACTTTCTGGTATTTTGAAAGCTAAGACTGTTTCTACTTCACAAGTAGGTTCTTTAAATAAGTTTTTAGCAAGTTCATCAATTGCGGCAGGTTCTGTTCTTTGTGAGATACCTACTGCTATAACTTTGTTACTTATGTTTAGTACGTCTCCTCCTTCAATGTGGTAAGGTAAGTTTCTACTGTAGTATCTTTTTACTTTACCTTTAAAGTCAGGATGATACTTAAATATAAAGTCAGCATATATAGTTTCTCTATTTCTAGTAACTGAGTACATTCTATTTAATATTGCCCCGTTGCCACAGCTTGCGAATGGATCTCTTGTAAAGTATAGGTTTGGTATTGGGTCAGCTAAGAAATCACTCTCGTCACTTACAAAGTCTACTAAGCTTTTTTCTACTTCTCTTTTTCTTAATGGTATTTCTTCTATTTTAATACCACTCATTGTTTTTAATACTAGTTCTTTTTTATCAGTGAAACTATGTAAATAGTCATATACTAGAGTTCTATATTTAGGAGTAGTTATTCCTGCTTCATAGATAAATTCTTTTAGAAACTCGTCTAGTATTTCTTCACTCATACTTAGTACTTCACTAACTAGGTCTTCTAGATATACTACTTCTATACCATTTTCTTTTAGAATTCTTGCGAATGCATCATGTTCAGCTTGTGCGACTGGTAAGAAAGGTATATCGTCAAATAAAAGTCTTCCTAATGTATCTGGAGTTAGGTTTAGTAGCTCATTTCCAGGTCTATGTAGAAGTACTTTTTTAAGTGGACCTATTTCACTTTTAACATTAATTCCTTCCATAAATCATTTCCTTTCTTTTGTAGTGTCCTACTATAATAAGTATACCAATAAAAGTGAAGTTTTTCAACTAAAAAACATATAATCTACTTTTAAAGTTATATGTTTTTATTATGCGGAAATTTATTTGTTTTTATTTTTGCCGAAACTCAAACATTATTTATTTTTTATGACTTTTCATAAAATCTTTTATTCTTTTGTTTTTAGTTGTTTTTAATTCTTCACTTGTTCCATTAAATATGATGTTACCATTTTCTAAAAATAGTACTCTTGTTGATACTTCTGTTACAAAACGCATTTCATGACTTACTATAATAAGAGTCATTTTTTTGTTTGCAAGTTCTTTTATTAAATCAAGTACTTCTTTTACCATTTCTGGGTCAAGTGCGCTAGTGGGTTCGTCAAACAAAATTACTTCAGGTTTCATAATTAACGTTCTTACTATTGCTACTCTTTGTTTTTGTCCACCTGATAGTTCCATTGGGTAAGCGTCTTTTTTATCAAGTAAACCTACACTTTCTAAAAGTTTTAATGCTTCTTTAGTAGCGTTTTCTTTTGTCATTATCTTTAAATTTATTGGGGCTAAAGTAATGTTTTCTAATACTGTTAAATGTGGAAATAAGTTAAAACTTTGGAATACCATACCCATTTTTTCTCTTACATGACTTACATTAATATTGTTTTTAGTTATGTCTACTTTATGAAAAAGTATTGTTCCATCATCTGGTTTTTCTAGTAAATTTAAGCATCTTAAAAGTGTTGATTTTCCGCATCCACTGGGTCCAATTATGCTTATAACATCTCCCTTTTTAACATCAAAAGAGATACCTTTTAACACTTCTAAAGAACCAAAGTTTTTCTTTAAATTATTAATTTTTAGCATTATTTAGTCTCCTTTCCATTAGGTTTACTAATTTAGAAAGACCTAAAGTCATTATTAAATATATTATTGCTACAATTATAAGTGGGAAAAAGTAGTCATATGTTCTAGAAGATATTATGTCTGATGCTTTTGTTAGTTCTAGAATTCCAATGTATGCTCCTACTGATGTTTCTTTTAAAAGTGTTATAAATTCATTACCTAATGCTGGAAGTATGTTTTTTATAGCTTGTGGCAAGATTATTAACTTCATTGTTTTTTTATAGCTTAAACCTAAACTCAAGCCCGCTTCTAATTGTCCTTTGTCTATGCTATTTATTCCAGAACGAATTATTTCACTTACATAAGCACCTGAATTTATTCCAAAAGCTATTATTCCAACTAAGGTTATATTAATGTTTACGCTTTTAAATATTACATAGTAGATTATCATTAACTGAAGTATTACTGGAGTTCCTCTTATTACATTAACATATATCTCACATATTTTATTTAATATTTTTCCTTTTTTGTTTACTTCATAATTGTTTCTTATTAATGAGACTAATGTTCCAATTATTATACCTATTATAACAGCAAAGAAAGCAATTATAACTGTAGTTGTTAAGCCACTTAAAATATATTTATATCTATCGTCTACAATTAATGTTTTATATAAACTATCTTTCACTTTTTACTCCTTTTTATTTTGTATGATTTATTATGTATTCTTCTATTTTTCCATCGTTCTTTAACTCTTCTAAATACTTGTTTATGCTACTTAATAGTTCAGTATTTCCTTTTCTAACTATCATTCCATAAGAGTCTGTTACTAAGTAACCTGGTAATATTTTAAGTTCAGTGTTTTCTTTTATAATTTCTTTAGCTGGTAACTCATCCATCACTAGTACAGTAACTTTTCCTCTTTTTAAGTCTTCTACAGCACTTAGGTATTTCTTTTGTCTTATAATATCTGCATCTTTAAAGTTTTCTGTTACATATGAGTCAGCTATTGTACCTAGTTGTACTGCTATTTTTTCTTTTGAAATATTGTTTATGTCTTCAATTTCACTATCAGATTTTACTAACACAACTTGTTTAGATGTAACGTAATTTATGCTAAAGTCTACTTCTTCGTCTCTTTCAGGAGTATAACTTATTCCTGCCGCTGCAAAGTCTGCTTTTTTAGTTTTTACTTCGTTTATAAGTGAGTCAAAAGCTACATCTTTAATTACTAATTTCTTGTTTAGTTTTTCTGCAATATATTTAGCTATGTCAACATCTACTCCAACGATTTCTCCGTTTTCATAGTATTCGTAAGGTGCAAAGCCTGCTTCTGTAACCATTACTAATTCGTTATCGTTTTTAGTACATCCACATAAGATAAAAGTTATGACAATTAACGCAAAGATTTTTTTCATATTATACCTACTTTCTTTATAATAAATATACCATAGCTTAGTTTTTTTTACAAGAGAAAAAAGTTAGGGGTTAACACTAACTTTCTATATATTTTCCATTTAAGCTAAAACTATGAGCTTCAGTTATTTGAACATCTACTATTTGTCCGATTAGGTCTTTATCACTTTCAATATTAACTAATTTCATATTTTCAGTGTATCCCATATATTTTTTAGGGTCTTTTTCACTTGGAGAAACAACTAGGCATTTAACAACTTTATCTACCATTTTTAAGTTACTCTCTAGGCTATATTTATTTACTAGTTCGTTTAGTGTGTATAGTCTACTTTCTTTTTCTTCTTTTGTAGTATCATCAGGTAGTTTTGCAGCAGGTGTACCTACTCTAGGACTAAATATAAATGTGAAAGCTCCATCAAATTTGCAAGTGTTTACTACGTCAAGCGTTTCGTTAAAATCACTTTCTGTTTCGCCTGGGAAACCAACTATTATGTCTGTTGTTATGCTTACACCTTTTACTTTAGTTCTTATTTTGTTATATAAAGCAAGGTATTCTTCTTTTGTATACTTTCTTCCCATAAGTTTTAATATTCTATCACTTCCACTTTGAATTGGTAAATGCACGTAGGGCATAACATTATCGTACTTACTTATCACATCTATCATTTCGTCAGTGAAGTCCCAAGGGTGAGATGTAACAAACCTAATTCTTTCAATATTAGTTTTGGCTACATCTATTAGTAAATTTGCTAAAGTATAGTCTTCATACAAGTCTTTTCCATAAGCGTTTACGTTTTGTCCAAGTAGTGTTACTTCTTTGTATCCGTCACTTTTGAGTTTTTCAATTTCTTTAATGATACTTTCTTTTTTTCTACTTCTTTGTGTACCTCTAGTGTAAGGTACTATACAGTATGTACAGAATTTGTCACAACCTAGTTGGATGTCTACCCATGCAGAATATTTGCTTTCTCTTTTTTCAGGTATTCCTTCACAAATATTACCTTCTATACTGTATACTTCTATGTTTTGTTTACCAGTTTTTATAGAGTTATTTATTACGTTAACCATATTATCTAAGTTGTGTGTTCCAAATACAAAGTCTACATATTTATATTTAGACATAATTTCATTTACTACACTTTCTTCTTGAGCCATACATCCACATATTCCAAGTAGTATATCATGATTTTCTTTTAATTTTTTAACTAGACCTAGAAAACCAAATACTTTGTCATGGGCGTTTTCTCTAATAGCGCAGGTGTTTAAAATAACTATGCTTGCTTCTTCGATATTGTCTGTTTCAACCATTCCGTTTTGTGATAATACACCTTTTACTCTTTCTCCATCGTGGACGTTCATTTGGCATCCATAAGTTCTTACATAGTATTTTTTTCCTATTAAACTTTCGTCTAAAGTTACATCTTTATATTCATAATTTATTGGTTTACTATTGTTTCTTTTTTTTGCTTCTAACATATTTGGTACTTGCATAAACACACTTCCTTTCAAGTAGTTACAAATATATCACTAAATGCGGTTATTGTCAATTATTTTAGGTGTTTTATAAGTTACAAAATTAAGTAAATTCTTTGGAAAATCTTTAATAAAATTGAAGACAATTAAATCTTTGATTTCTGTCACACCTTTTATTGAAAACAGCTTATATGAGACCATTTAAATTTCCAACCACTGGTTGGAAATTTTTGACTTAAATCATTAAACCCTCACATTCTTTGTTATCTTTTTAAATGAACTCTTTTCTCGTCACTTTGTCAAAATGCGGTGCATTGCACCGTATTTTAAACTTAATCTAAAAAGCGCTTTTAGTTTTATAGTTAATGTTAATAGTCGGTGCACTGCACCGATTTTTTTGAACTAATTTATAAATTTGTTGCAACTTGTATAATTCTTAACACTTTTAAACTTTTAGCTGTTATTCTGTTTCTGTAACTTCATTTTCTATTTTTAGTTTAGTTTCAGGTGTTAACCTATCATATTCATTTAATTTTATTTTATCTGCAAGCTTTCTATAAAATAAATTATCTCTTATAATAAGACTAATATAATAGTTAATCTCATTTATATCAGTAAGTGGTAAAAGTAATCTTACATGAGTCCATGTCAAAATTGGCGGCAGCGACGCCAATTTTGACACTAAATTAAAAAATTTAATCATTCTATTAAGTTCACTATACGTATATCCTTTACCAAACTCTTTGGTTAAATCAATTAAATACTTTTTTATTATTCCTTCTCCATAATGCTTTCCAGCTTCTACTAGTTCCTTTCCAATATTGTAATTTGTTTCAAGTTTACTTTTATTAGCGCCGTAATCTCTTACTATAGTCCTTGCTTGTTCACTTATTATATAACTTCTTATATTCTCTAAATATTTTTCTTCCATTAATACACTCCTAACTTACTTCTGCAACTTTATTTATTTTAAATTCTACTATTGTTACTTGATTATCTTTTACATAATGT
>CAVITD010000040.1:0-6461 GCA_963645645.1 uncultured Eubacteriales bacterium | reverse complement strand
TATCATAAAAAAAGCACTTATAAAAGTGCTAATTTAAAATTATTCTCCTGTTGTTGGAACGTTGTCAATACCACATCCACTAGAGAATGGATGGAATGCACAATTTGCGCAAGTTTTCCAATTATCATCTGCTACAAGATTAACTATTACACCAGTTAAAACTATAACTAAATAAACGATAACAGCTGCAATTACCTTTTGTACTAGTAATTTTTGGGCATCTTTAATCTTTTTCTCATCTTTCTCCATAACAGCTTTAGCCATAGTAATCATACCAGATATAATTAGTAATAAAGGTACTACTACTTTAATAGCCCAAATAATATAACCAAATATAGTCCACACAACGGATAACTTGTCACACATACTAGTTGTTGTTTCATTTAATAAAAATAAATAATTCATATATATTCCCTCTTTCTGATAATAATTTTAATATAAAATAATAATAATGTCAAATGTTTTTGTTAAGTTTACACTATTTTTCATTAATATGTATTAGCTACAGGCTCTTTATTAGTTTTAAACCTGCTTGAACAGCACATCCAAGTAACACAATTTTATATAGCACTCTCTTAAAACTTAAACATTCCTAGTAATTTACCTTTATTATCATCACTACTAACCCCTGTACTTTGCTTAATAAAACCTAATTTAGCAAGCAAACCATTTATATCTTTACTAACTTCTTTTCTCTCATCAATATTAGGTAAGTTATAAAATACTTTACACTTAGTTTCGTATTCAAACTCAGTAATTTCTCCATCACTGATATTACTCTTAACTAAAACAACCTTACCATTTTTAGCTTTTTCAAAAGCGTGTCTATCTTTCATTAGTAATTTATTTAACTTAATTGTAGATGGCTCTACTAAATAAAGTACCTCATTACATACTTCTGGATCACTAAACCCATTTAAATCAACTAACACTACATTATAGTCTCTTTTTTTCATTATTTCTTTAGCAAGATCTACGCCAGTAGTACTTTCCATATCTTTTGAATCAAAATACACAAAGTCTCTTCTGTCAACTTCAAGTGCACATACACTATAGTTATTTTCTAAATGCTTTTTCATTAAATAAACTAATGTTGTAGCGCCAGCCCCATCTGTTAAAGATTTAACACCTATCACTCTAGTAACACTACTTATTCCTTCTTCACTAACAGGCACTTCATTTACTGAATGCAAATGTGCCACATCTCTATATGTATTAGGGTTATCAAGTAAATACTTAATACCATCAACATTTCTAGTAAAATTATAAATACCCATACTAATTAGTTTTGATAAATAACTCTTAGTATTACTTTCTTCACTATTATCAAGTAAAAGTATAACTTTATTCATATCAAAATTTATACTTAATTTTTGTAAGTTATCCAAATCTTGATAATCTTTAATAGCAGTAATATCTAAAATCATTCTATCAAAATAGAAATTAGTAAAATTATTTATAATCTCGTCTACGTCAAATTCTCCTTCTATAGATTTAATAACTTCTATATCAAGATTCATTAACATTTCTTTATATTTATTAGCTATTATTACGTTCATATGTATTCTCCTTAGTCTCTAGTATAATATAGTACTTTAGTTTCTCCTTTAACAGGTACTGTTATATTTACCCAAATAACAGGTATCTCTAACATAACAAAAGTAGTTACTTTATAATAAGCTCCTTGACTAGTATACATCTTTTGTACACAATATCCGCCAGTATAAGGATCATCTCCATTAGGACATCTTCCTTTTAAACTAGTTGTGTCAAGTGCAAAACCTGCATTTCTTAAATAATAATAAACCTTATCTTCTGTTCTACTACTATTCTGTAAGTCTCTATCTGTTTTGTTAGCAACGTTCCCAGTAGAAGTAGAAAACCCTTCGTTTTCTTCAATTAAACTAATTATCTTATTTTTAGCTTTAAAAGCCTTAGTATAATTGATGGAAACAGCTAGGTATGCAGAAAAAAGCACTATGAATAGTGCCACGAAACCAACTAACCATGAACCACCAAATGCTTCTCTCATACATTAACCTTCTTTCCTATTAATTTGGTGGGCAACATTGCCATGTAACACCACCAGCGTTATCGCTTTTTGCTGCTTGGCAACCACTTGTTACCGTTCCATTAGCAGTTTCTTCTGCTTTCCATCCATTACCCATTGTAGTACAAGTATTTTGAACAATACTTCTTTGTATCATAGGCCAAACGAATGCATAGAATAATCCAGCAATTGCAGCTATAGCAACAACTGTGATAACTGTCATATTTAATTCACCAGTTGCTTCTTTCATCTTATCTCCTCCTCTACTATATTACATTTACTATTATACTTGATTTTTTAGTGTTTATCAAGAATATTTTATAAAATTTTACACAAGATATAAAATAAAATATATTTACCCATTAATAAATGAATAAATATTTTATTTTTTTTATAATAGAGACGTCATATATATAGGTATATATATTATATCATTTTCTATTTTAAAATCTCCTGTATGAATTACATATGATATATCTAAGTAACTTTTATACTTATTTTTAAATTTATTTAAAGATGTTATAGTATAATTTTTTCCAGATTTAACTTCAATTGCAGATACATTATGTCTACTAGTTATTATATCAGTTTGAATAAGAAAATCTATTTTCATTCTATCTTCCTTATCAGTAGAATAACTAGAAAAGAAAAATAATTTTCTTCCACTACTAACCAACATCTGTGCAACAATATTTTCAACAACCATTCCAGCATTAAATTCTAATTTATCAAATAATATTTTATTATAAATTTCATTACTCATAATTTCTTTTTCGCTAAAAGATAAAGATAACAGTAAACCAGTATCATCCATATAACATTTATAAGTAGAATTGTCCCTATTCATTGTAAGTCCAACTACAGGTTCATTAGAATTATAAGCAATATTTACAATTTTTGCATCATCTAACCATAAAAACGAATCATTATAATCTCTATTTTTAGCATCTTTACCTAGTGAAGTGATTTTAAATTTCTTGTCATGTTTTTTTAATTGCGATGGTATTTCATCAAATAACTCTTTTATTTTAAAAGCGTTGCTATCTCCATTTTTTTGTATATCATCTCTATATAAAGTGAGAATATTTCTTTTTACTTTATCTACTTTTTCAAAGTCTAATGTATTAATATAAGTTTCAACAGCTTGTGGCATTCCCCCAATAAGCATATATTTTCTAAAACATTCCATAGCCTTTTTATGAAGAACACCAACATTTTCTTTATTTATAAAACATTTCTTAATGTGTTCATAAAGCATTTCTTCATTAATAGCCCACATGAACTCTTCAAAATCCATAGGATTTAAAGTAATATGTTCTTCTTCGCTAGGTATTACTATATTTTCAACGTTTTTTCTAATAGAAACCAAAGAGCCAGTCTCAATAAAATCATATCTTCCATCTTTAACTAACCATTTTATCGCACCTCTTGCCCTAGGAAAAGTTTGTACTTCGTCAAATATAAAAAGAGTTTCTCTTTCATAAAATTTAGTGTGATAATAACTTGATAATAACGAGAAGAAATTATCTAAATTTTCTAATTGATTATTAAAAATTTCCTTAACAGTATCACTCGCTGTACTAAAGTCTATTAATAAATAATTTTTATAATTCTCTTTTGCAAATTCTTCAGCAATATAACTTTTACCTACACGTCGTGCTCCTTTAATGAGTAACGCCGTTTTACCCTGTGATTCATTTTTCCACTTAACAAGTTCATTATAAATCTTTCTTTTCATTCATTTCACTTCCTTATTTTCAATTATACTCCATTTTTAAGGGGTTTTCAAGATGTTTCTACACCAAACTGAGATTTTTTAGCAGCGTTTTTTACACCAAACTTAGATTTTTTAAGTGCTGATTTTACACCAAACTGAGATTTTTGAAAGAAAAAAGCACTTAAAGTGCTTACATATTTGTAAATGTTCTCAAAATAGATACTAGAAGTACAACCATTACACCAACACCAGTAGTTGATAACATAACCATTGTCCTTTTTTCCATTCTTTCAAGTCTTTCTTTATATTTAGTTTCTCTACTCTTTGCTTGTAGTGTAGATATTGTTCTAGAAAATACTATTAATTGTTCTTGTTTTCTTTCTTGATCACCCAAACCAAGTCTATATAAAAGTCTCATCATTCTCATTGAGTCTCTTACAGGATACTTTATAGCAAAGTCCATATACGGATCAATACTAGAGTCACCTGCATTAATTTTCCCTGTTAACTCTCTTAAACCTTCTCTAAATATACTTGGCGCTGTATCAATACTTTTACTTAAAGCAACTGGTACTGTATAGTGTTGAATTAATATTTCCAAACTCTTTAAATAATATGGAAGTAATAAATCTATTTCATGTAAGTGTTTCTTATAATATGTTTTTAAGTTAGAGTATCCACTTTTAAAAATGAAGAACGCTATTGCAAAACATATAATCAAGTTTAAGAAAGATAATTTCTTAGTCATCATAAGCATAAAGAAGAAAGCACCTACTAATATTATAAGAGAATCTTTAATTCTTTTTTCAAAAAGTATCTTTGCATCAACCCCATCTCCATATCTAGCCATTACTAAGAAGTCATAATCATCTTCTTTTAAAAGTAAAAACAACTTTTCATTATCTCTTACAAACTTATTTCCATCAATTTTTCCTTGTACTAGCATTATTATTATAAGTAATGCCGCAACTATCAATAACTCCCACATCATTCTGCGCCCACATCCTCATTATAATATTTTTCTCCGCTTACTAAGAAATATGTATTTATTATTATTATAGCATGTAGAAGTATTTTAACATACCATAAACTTATTAACTCCATGTACGTTTCATTATTAAGTAATATTTGTAATAAAGCAATTAAGAAATATAATGCTACACCAAATGTTAAGAAATGTGTATGGAAACTTTGTCTATCCATTCTATCTCTATAAACGTTTTCTACTAAGCTATCAATGTCTTGCATCATACCTTCTAGTGCTTCACCAGAGTCTTTTGCGCCCTCATTAGTAATTTGTAAGAATAATTGATGCATATTTCTAACTATATAATAGTCATACTTACTATTCATATAATCAATCGCACTGTCTATGGTTGAACTAGCATACGCAATTCTAATCATTTCGTTAACATCACTTAATAATGGATCTTCAAGTACTCCACTATCTCTTACACCTTCAAGTGATTTAACAAAAGATTGTGTTGTATTAAATTCCATAATAACGTTTGTTGAATATACTTGAATTTGTTCAAATATAAATTCACTATATACTTTTTTACATCTTAAATATGCTAAATAAGGAATAAACATAACAGCAATAACTGAATATAAAATTGAAATAATTATGCTATAAAAGTACAAATACGATACTATTGCTGCACCACCTGCAAATATTGCTACTTGAATAGTATATTGTCTAGGTGTATATTCTTGACCTAATTCCTTTGTTTTCTCTCTTACCATTTTAAAAGTATAAGGTGCATACTTATCATAAATATCTATAACAGTTTTAGAAATATATTTATAAAACTTCTCACCACTACTTCTTCTATATATAATCATAAATAAAAGTATAAAAAGAATTAAAACAATTTCCCAGTACATAAGTCACCTCCTAAAATCTATATAATTTCTATATTTTCATTTGTATTATCAGTATCTTTTAATACTTGACTTTCTTTAACAAAAGTCTCTCTTGGTAAATAAATACCTTGTGCATCCAAATAATCTAACAATCTCTTACTTGGATTATGATATACTTCTACTCCATCCATTCCTTTAGAGTAAAGTATATTACATCTTGCCTCGTTATCATCATCTACATAAAACTCTGCAACTTCAACAATTTCTCTTTGAAATCTTCCATACTTTTTACTCATATAACCTTTTACATGAACACCCAAATGTATATATCTATGTATAGTTTTTAAAAATTGTTCTACATCTAGGTTTGTTTCAAGTAAGCTATATAAACGCATTGGAATACCACTAGCTTTATCTGAGTGAATTGTACTTAATATGTTGTGTCCACTTGAAATTGAGTTTCTAACTGCTGTTACTGCTTCTGCACTACGAACCTCTGATAAAAGTATCCATCTAGGGTTTTGTCTCATGCAGGTAACTAGTACATCACTATAACTTGCTATATTGTTTGTCTTCATTGCAACAATATCTCTATGAGGAAATATCTTATCTAAGTGAAGTTCCAAAGTATCTTCTATTGTAATGATTTTCTCATTTTCTTTAGTATGACTTGCTAAATATTTAACAAGTTCTGTCTTACCACTACCAGTTTCACCACTAACTATAATGTTACAGTGACCCTCAACACATTTAAATAGAAAATCATGCATTGGTAAACTTACATAGTTTTCATTTATTAGCTTTTCTTTATTAAGCCTTATCTTAGCT
>CAVITD010000039.1:1472-11577 GCA_963645645.1 uncultured Eubacteriales bacterium | reverse complement strand
TCATTCTCGACATAACCATTATATCACATAGCCCCCAAATTGTCTAACATAGCGTCATATATCAAAAGTATTAGGTATACATATAACTGAATTACTAAAAGATATTGAAGAGTGAATACGAGTTAGTTGATTATATAAACAAAAAAATGGAGTTTTAAATTCCATTTTTAATTTACATAACTCCTGCAAAAATATAAAAAAATATGTGTTATACAAAAATGGAAAGGGGTAAATATGACATACAATTTGAAAGAAATTTTGAAAAAATATAAAACTAGATATAATCTAAATAAAGCTCTTGCAGCTAAAGAAATATATAAAATAGACCATAATGTTTATTCGGAAAGTGAAATGGTAAATCCGATGGTTATAGTTTCAAAAAAATACAAGAACTCTATTATATCTATGAACTCAGCATTTTTCTATTATAATCTAACTGATATAATACCACAAAAAACTTATATTGCTACAAATAGAAATTCTAATGTGATAGACGACGAAAAAATTGTTCAAATAAAAATTCCTAAGGAAATATTGAATAATGGGAAAACTTGCGTTACAATAGATGGCATGGCAGTAAATATATACGATAAAGAGAGATTACTTGTTGAACTAATCAGGAATGAAAAGAAAATACCATTTGATTACTACAAAGAAATTGTTAATAACTATAGAAAAATAGTTGACGAACTTGATATGTATAAGCTAGAAGAGTATATCTCTTTATATAAAAACAGTAATAAAATTCATGATAAAATTTTAAGAGAAGTCTTTTAATATATTAAGCCAAAATCAATAAAAAAAGGAATGAGGGTGGGCTCATTCCTTTTTTTATCATATTTGGTAGCGACGCTCGGAATCGAACCGAGAACCTCACGGGTATGAACCGTACGCTCTAGCCAGTTGAGCTACATCGCCATCACAACAACAAAATAATACCATAAAACGACTTATAAAGTCAAGCGAAAATTTCATTTTTTTCTTTTAAATGTGAAAAATTTTTGAAAATGTCAGTAATTTCAAAACAAATAATTAGTAAAAATGTCAGTGAAATGTTTGCTAAATTTATTTACAACAGGAACCCAATAATATGATTTAAATGGCTTGCAAAGGCTTAAATATAAGCCTTTGGCAATAAGCCTATCATATCATTGCCTATTGTAAATAAATTTAGATTAGTACTGACATTTTCTCTAATTTTTACTGCTTAAAAAATATGACATTTTTACTAATTATTCACACGAAAATTTCATTTTTTTCTTTTAAATTTTTAAATTTTATGATATATTTGTATTATAAGAGTAATGAGGTGGTGTAAGTATGTTTGGAAAAATAACTGAAATAAATGGAAATTCATGCGTGGTAGAAAACACATCTCACGTAACCCATAGTGAATTAATGAACTGCCATGTAATCTTCCCTGAAAGTGATAGATTAGTAGTTGGAGAAATTATTAAAATAGACGAAGGAAAAATCACTATTCTTCTTGTTGGAGAAATTAGGTCTAATCATTTCTTTCCAGGAGTAGTTAAAAAGCCAAGCACTACACCTAGAATAATAAACGTAAGTGAGCTTGAACTTATTATAGGAAAGCAAGTAAAAGATACTCCTTCTTTAGGTCACTCAGCAATTTATAAAAATTATGACGTAAAACTTCCAATTGACAGCATGTTTGGTAACCACTTAGCAATAATAGGAAACACTGGAAGTGGTAAATCATGTGGAGTAACGAGAATTTTACAAAACTTATTTACTGAAAGTACTAGAAAACCAAAAAGTAGCCACTTTATAATATTTGACGCTTACGGAGAATACACCCATGCCTTTGATGGGTTAGATGTTAATACAAAAGTCTATACTGCAGTAAAAGAAAGTGCTTTAGATTTAGGACTAACATTACCACCAAACTTCCTAGAAGTTGATGACCTAGCAATTCTTTTGGGGGTCACTGAAACAGACCAAATTCCAGTATTAGAAAAAACTTTAAAACTAGTTTACATATTCACAAGTAGTGACGAGAAAGTCATTGAATACAAAAACGACATCATCGCTAATTGCTTACTTGATATATTAACATCTGGTAAATCAGGTAGCCAAATGAGAGACCAAATAATTGCAGTTTTAACTCACTATAAAACAGATAGCCTTAACTTAGAAACCATAGTCCACACTCCAGGATACGATAGAACACTAAAGCAATGCTTATTAATTGACGAACACGGTAAAATTAATGCAATGGAACTAGTTACGAAATTTTTAAGTGAGTACACAAAATTAAATCTAAACGACATAGTAATTGATAAAAATTATACATATTCACTAAATGATTTATACTATGCACTAGAATTTGCCCTTATGAGTGAAGGCACAATTAACTCTACACTAAGTTACTCAAAAAACAACATTCTAAGAAACAGACTACAAACAATAATTAATAGTAAATATAAAAGTATCTTTGAAGTAAATGAGTATATTACAAAAGAAAATTATATTAAGAAGTTTTTCACTAAAAACGAAGAAAACGCTTCACTTATAATAATTGATTTGAGTACAGTAGACGATAGATTTGCGAAAATTCTAACAAAATTATTTTCAAAACTATTCTTTACTTACACAACTATACTTGATAAACGTGGCTCATTTCCAGTAAACATAATACTAGAAGAAGCTCATAGATACGTACAAAACGATAACGACATCAACACAATTGGTTATAACATATTTGATAGAATAACAAAAGAAGGAAGAAAATACGGAACACTTCTAACATTTATCACACAAAGACCTAGCGAGCTATCAAGTACCGCATTAAGTCAGTGTTCAAATTTTGTTATATTTAGAATATTCCATCCAAAAGATTTTGAAATTGTAAAAAGTATAAGTACAAATGTTGACACTGAAAGCTTAGAAAAACTAAAAACACTTAACTCAGGAACTGCGCTTGTATTTGGAACAGGCTTTAAAATTCCACTTCTAGTAAGTTTTGATTTACCAAACCCAATGCCAACAAGCACTAATGTAATGTTAAGTCAAATATGGTATCAGTAAATAAAACGTAAAGTCTATTTTAAATGAATAGACTTTTTTCTATTTAAAGAGTACTATAGTGTACAAAGGGAGGTTTTTTCATGAAACTAAATGAACTATATGAAAATGCACCAGACGTAGAAATTACTGGAATTAAAATCAATTCTAAAGAAATTGAAAAGGGAGACTTGTTTATCTGTACGATGGGTGCTACTGTTGATAGACATAACTTTATTAATGACGCTATCAACAAAGGCGCTAGTGCTTTAATTGTAAGTAAAGACGTAGACGCAAATGTCCCTTATGTTAAAGTAGAAAACACTAATCAAGAGTTACCTAAAATTGCAAGAAAATTCTATAATCATCCAGAAAACAGAATGAACGTAATAGGCGTTACTGGAACAGACGGAAAAACTACAACAACTACAATTATACAAACACTCTTAGGAAGTAACAAATGCGCATACATGGGTACTAATGGAAGAAGTTGTGCTAAATTTAATAAAAGCACTTCTAACACAACACCAGGCGCTGAAGTCTTGTATGGCTACTTAGACGAATTTATTAATGCAGGATGTGACACTATCGCAATGGAAACAAGTAGTGAAGCCTTTTATAACGGAAGACTAGAAGGTATGCCTTTTTTAGTAGGTGCTATTACTAATGTAACAAGTGAACACTTAAACACACACAAGACTTTTGAAAACTATCTTAACTGCAAATGTAAACTTTTTGACCAAATTAAAGAGTGCGGATGCGCAATTCTTAATAAAGATGACGAATATTATAATGAAGTACTAAGTCACTGTAAATGTAAAGTCCTAACTTATGGACAAGATGAGACTTGTGATTTATACATAAAAGACTTTAAAATATTTCCAGACAAAACATTAATAACATTCATATTTTTTGGTAAAACTTATGAAATAACAAGCCCACTTTTAGGAGACTTTAATGTTTATAACCTAGCTTGTGCACTTTTGTCTTCAGTTGCCTTAGGAAAGAATTTGGAAGACTTAATTCCAAACATATCCAAAATAAATGTAAGCGGACGACTTGATATGCTACCTAATATCGGACAAAACTTCTACTGTATGGTAGACTATGCTCATACACCTAACGCAATAGATAAACTGTTGAATTTCGTTCACACACTAGGAGTAAACAGAAGTATCGTGGTAAACGGTTCAGCTGGAGAAAGAGACCATACAAAAAGACCACAGATGGGCGAGTCTGTTTTAAAAAATGCAAGCTATGCAATATTTACGTACGAAGACCCTAGAAGTGAAGACCCACTTGAAATAATTAAAGAAATGACTAGCACAGTAAAAGGTGTTTATAATAACTATGAAGTAATCGTAGATAGAAGACAGGCAATCAGGCGTGCTATAGAGATTTCTAACGAAAATGATATAGTATTAATTCTAGGAAAAGGAAACGAAACTTATGAAAAACTAAGTACTGGAACAATATACTTTAACGACGAAGAAGAAGCAATAGAGGCTATTAAAGAAAAATTAGAAAATACTAAGAAACTAACTTTAAAATAAACTGGACAAATATGCTTGTTTGTAGTAAAATTTGTGTATGGAAGTGATAAAATGAAAAGATTATTAACAGGTTTAAAACCAACTGGAAATTTAACTTTAGGAAATTATATAGGCGCAATAAAGCCACTTGTAGATTTAGCTAACACTAATGAATATGAGATACTTTTATTTGTAGCTGACTTGCACGCTTTAACTGTTTATCAAGAGCCTGATTTACTAAGGGATAGAATTAAAAAGTTTATTGCAATGTATCTAGCGTGCGGAATAGACCCATCTAAAGTGACTATCTACATCCAGTCAGACAATACTTATATTCCAGCTATTTCATGGTTACTAGAGTGTAACACTTACTATGGAGAAGCTAGTAGAATGATACAGTTTAAAGAAAAAAGTAAAGGAAGTGACAACTTTTCAATAGGTTTGCTTACATACCCAGTATTAATGGCAGCAGACATTCTTTACTGTGATGCTGACTTCGTACCAGTTGGAGTAGACCAAAAACAACACGTTGAACTAGCAAGAGATATAGCCATTCGTTTTAACAAAAAATATGGAGAAACTTTTAATATCCCAGCCCCACTTATAACTAAAGTAGGTACTAAAATAAAAGACTTAAAACATCCTGATAAAAAAATGAGTAAAAGCGAAGACAACCCAAGTGGTGTAATATCTTTATTTGATGAACCATCTAGCATAATTAAGAAAATAAAAGGTGCAACAACAGATAGTGATAACTTAGTATACTTTGACGAAGAAAATAAGCCTGGAATATCTAACCTTTTAAACATTGCATCAGTAATGACTGGTAGAAGTATAGACGACTTAGTAAGTGAATTTAAAAACAGTGGTTATGGCTTATTCAAAACTTATGTTGGAGAAGTAACCTCTAATAAAATATCTGAAATTCAAGAAAAATATAATAAACTACTAAATAGTAGTGAAATAGACGAAATATTAAGTGATGGTTTAAATAAAAGTGTTAGTCTTGCAAAAATAAAATATCAAGACATGAAAAAGAAAGTGGGACTTAATTAGTTCTACTTTTAAAAATTTCACATACTTATCACACTTGTACTTTATAATGAAATAGGGAGTTGATAAAAATGACAATATTAGTAGTAGATGATGAAATATTAATAAGAAACGTAATAAAAGAATATTTACTTAACGAAAAATACAAAGTACTTGAAGCAGAAGACGGTTTTGACGCTTTAAGAGTGTTATCTGATAATAAAGTAGACCTAATTGTATTAGATATAATGATGCCTAAAATGGATGGTTTCACTTGCCTTAGCGAGATTAGAAAAACAAAGAATATTCCAGTAATAATGCTAAGTGCAAGAAAAGAAGAAACAGACAAACTTAATAGTTTTGATTTAGGAGTAGATGATTATGTAACCAAGCCATTTAGTCCAAAAGAACTAGTAGCTAGAGTAAAAGCACATTTAAAAAGAACAACAACTAATGAAGAAGTTTACACATACAAAAATCTTAAAGTAGACTATAAAGGTAGAAAAGTAACGATTAATAATGAAGAAGTAAACTTAACACCTAAAGAATATGAACTACTTACATACTTTATCAAAAATAAAGGAATAGCATTAAGCCGCGAACAACTACTTAACAGTGTTTGGGACTATGACTACTATGGAGACGATAGAACAGTAGACACACACATAAAAATGCTAAGAAAAAGCTTGGGAGACTATAGAGACCTAATCAAAACAATAAGGGAAGTAGGTTATAAATATGAAACCGAAGAATAGAACACTAAAAGAACAAATATGGTTTTACATGGCCATATTTTCTACGTGTTTAATAGCTTTACTTTGGATACTTCAAGTCTTATTTTTTGATACTTACTATGAAGAAAAAACTACAAAAACAATAGAGAAGATAGCCTTAAAAACAAAGTACTATTACTTAAACAATAAGACGACAAATAGCTATGACACATTATCATACAACAACAATGCTTGTATAGAAATTATAGAAAACGGTTCGTCTATTTATAGTTCAAACGGAAAAAGAAGGGGCTGTATTTATATTGACGACACAGTAGAATTAAGTTCAAACTACATACTTGATTTTATGGAAAGTGACGAAACTACAAAAAACTATAAGATTATAAATCCAAAACTTGATAACCAAACTCTAGTAACAGCAATAAAACTAAGTGACGATGCTTACGCTTTCATTAATGTAAGTTTAGAGCCTACTGACCCAGCTATTTCAATAATTCGTTCAGAATTAATATACATAAGCATATTTATATATTTATCTTCATTTATAATCGCATACTTTATAAGTAGACACATAAGCAAGCCTATTCTAGAATTAAATAAAGAAGCTACAAAGATGTCTAAAGGAGATTTAATAACACCTTTTAACGAAAAATCTAATATAGAAGAAATAAAAGAATTATCTAAGACACTTAATCAAACAAAGAAAGAACTTTCTAAAATAGAGACAACAAGAAAAGATTTACTTGCTAACGTTTCACATGACCTTAAAACACCTCTCACAATGATTAAAGCATATGCTGAAATGGCAAGAGACTTAAATAAGGATAATGAAGAAAAAAGAACAGACAACTTAAACGTTATAATTGAAGAAAGTGATAGACTAAATAACTTAGTAAACAACATACTTGAGCTATCTAAAAGTGAAAAGAATATGGATACACTTTCAAAAGAAAACTTTAATATAAATGAGCTAATTACAAAAGTACTTCATAGATTTGATTACTTAAAAGAAGAAGGTTATACTTTAAATTTTATATCTAAAAAAGAATATGTTATCTATGCAGACATCCAAAAAATCGAGCAGGTAATATATAATTTAGTAATAAATGCAGTAAACTATACTGGAAAAGATAAGAAAGTAACTGTTAAAATAGAAGAAAATAAAGGCTATATAAGGGTGTATGTAATTGACTCAGGTAAAGGAATAGACGAAAGTGAAATTAATCTAATCTGGGATAAGTACTATAAAAACGAGAAAAACCATCAAAGAAATAAAATAGGAACAGGTTTAGGTTTGTCAATTGTAAAAAACATTTTAATAAAACACAACTATAACTATGGCGTAATGAGTACTAAAGGAAAAGGAACAAAATTTTATTTTGACATCAACATATAATTTTCACTTTTCTTTCACAAATTTATCACTTAACTTTAGTATACTTATATCATGAAAGGAGAAGTGATATTGTTAGAAGAAAAGTTGTAATAAAAATATAAATCCTCAAAAAACCTATAAAATCACATATAACAATTAAGAGTACACGATTAATCCCAGTGTACTCTTTTTCATTTTTTTAATTATAATTACTAGTTTTTTCTTTTAATATTTGATATAATTGTTTTTGAAAGAGAAGAGTGGTTTTAAATGAGTGAAATAAAATTAAAATTTACTGCTAAACCTAAAGATATAATAATGTTTGTAATATTCTGCATTTTTTTACTTTATTTAGTAGCAATAGGTGTACTTAATTTATATGAAATAACACATAACAATAAGTTTAGTGGACTAAACCCAATACCTGCTTTTAGTAGTGACTTTATTGTAGCTACAATAACTTTATATATATGTGCACTAATTGCAGTATTCATGAGTACATCAAGTTATTTCTTTGATAGAGAAAAAGGTTTTGGCTTTGGTAAAAAGAAAGACAAAGACGAACCAGGTTGGTCTAGATGGATGAAAGAAGACGAAATGAAAAAAGCTTATGATGTAAAAGAAATTACATTAAATACTGATACTTACGAACACGCTGGAATTCCAATTATATTAAATGAGGACAAAGCTTGGGTAGACGATGGAGAAAACCATAGCCTTATCATAGGTGCGTCTGGTTCAGGTAAAACTGCTACAGTATTAGATCCACTCGTAAAAATACTTGGTAAAGCAGGAGAAAGCATGATAGTAACTGACCCCAAGGGAGAGATTTACGAACACAATGCTAACCTTTTAAGAGAAAAAGGATATAATGTAATAATAGTTAACTTCCGTGACCCAGAACAAGGTAGTGCATGGAACCCACTTACACTTCCTTATAGATACTGGAAACAAGGAAAAGAAGATAAAGCAATGGAGTTACTAGAAGATTTGGCAACAAACATACTAGTTGACTCAACAAATAATAATGACCCATTCTGGCAAAAGACTGCAGCTGACTATTTTACTGGGTTAGCTCTAGGACTATTTGAAGATGCGAAAAGCGAAGACGAAATAAACCTAAACAGTATAAACGCAATGAGTACATTTGGAGAAGAAAGATGTGGAGCATCTAAATACGATAAAGAATACTTTAAATTAAAAGGAGAACTTTCAAGTGCTTACATTAGTGCTGCTGCAACTATCACTGCGCCTGCTGATACAAAGGGTGGTATCACATCAACGTTTAGACAGAAAGTTCGTATCTTTAGTAGCCGTCAAAAACTAGCTGAAATGCTTAGCTATACAGACTTTGATGTAACTAAAATAGGTAAAGAAAAAACAGCTATATTCTTAAAAATACACGACGAAAAAACAACATACCATGCTCTTGCTACAATATTTGTAAAACAAGTTTATGAATGCTTGATTGACGAAGCTCAAAAAGAACAAAATTTAAAACTAAAAATCAGAACTAACTTTATACTAGACGAATTTGCAAATATGCCTGCACTTAAAGACGTAGAAAGCATGATTACTGCATCTCGTTCAAGAAATATGAGATTTAATTTTGGTATTCAAAACTTTAGCCAATTAAATAAAGTATACGGAAAAGACGTTGCTGAAACTATTAAAGGTAACTGTGGTAATATGTTCTATCTAATTACTACAGAGTACGCCGCTCTTGAAGAAATAAGTAAATTACTAGGAGACGCCAAACCAAAAGAGGCTAAAGAAGGTAAACCACAGCCACCAATTAGACCACTTGTAACAGTAAGTGATTTACAACAGATGAAGAAATTTGAAATGATTATCAAACGTTTCAGAAATATGCCATTTAAAACAAAACACAAAGCAAGTTTTGAAATATTTAAAGCTAAAAAAGGTGGATGGGGCTTTGAAGACTCAATAAGTGGATATCCTACAAGAGAAAGTAGGAGTATAAAAACATTTGATATAAAAGCATTTGTTGACGAAAACAGAACAGATGATGGAATGAATGGTTTTCCAAACTTTGGAGGAAGTCCTTTTGTACCACCATTTGGAATGCCTGCAATGAATAAAGGAATGAATAACGATAAATCTTCTAATATAGATGAGCTAGTTAAAAACATAGATGCTCAAATAGCTAAATTAGAAGAGGAAGAAAGACTAGAAAAAGAGAAGAACCAAGGTAAAAACAAAGAAGAAAAAGAAAACGAGTTTGAAAGTCTTGTTAACAAAAAATATGAAGAGTTTATGGGACGTAAAGAAGAAAAACCAGTTGAAGAAACAAATAAGAACAATGTTAACGTAGACGATTTAATTAAGAAAATAGATGCTAGAATTGCTGAGTTAGAAAAAGAAGAAGAACTTGCTAAAGCTAGTCC
>CAVITD010000039.1:0-1462 GCA_963645645.1 uncultured Eubacteriales bacterium | reverse complement strand
GAAACTACAGAAAAACCTATTATAGAAGAAAATTCTAGTAACGATGAGAATGTTAGTGATTTCTTAGAATTTGCAAAAGCAATAAATGACGACATCATAAAAGACGAAGAAAGTAAACCTAAAATAAATATTGATGCTGACTCAATTATAGTAGACGAAAATATTACAGACGATGAATTCTTTGACGATTTCTTTGGAGACGACGAAGACTAAAGCCCAAGTGGCTTTTTCTTTTTATCATACATTATAATAAAGGGGATGTATGAACTCATGATGTTTGGAAATAATAAAAAAATAATAGATATACAAGATAAATACTACTATAATATATATCACTTAAATGGTGCGATTAACATACCTTATGACGAACTTATGAATAACTATAGATACCATTTAAATAAAAATACTGAATATTTGATTTACTGTAAAAGTGGTAAATTAAGTAAAAGAGTAGTAGCGGTTTTATCATATTTGGGGTATAATGTAAGAGAATACAAATAAAAGGAGAATATATGGAAGTATTAGAAGCATTAAACGAATTAATAATGAATTTACTAAATTTACTAGGTTCATGGGGTGCACTACTAGGATGCGTATTTATATTGTTTGAAAGCATTGTACCAATATTACCATTGTCAGTATTTATAACACTAAACTTTTTGACATTCGGTAATATCATAGGTTTCATAATAAGCTGGGTGTTCACAGTACTTGGTTGTATGATGAGCTATTATATATTTAGAAGTAGTGTCAGTGAAAAAAGACTAGAGAAGTTTAAAGAAAATCAAACCCTATTAAAAGTAATAAACGTAATTGAAAACATGAACTTCACAAGTTTAGCCCTACTAATAGCTATTCCATTTACTCCAGCTTTTGCAGTAAACATTGCTGCAGGAATATGTAGAGTAGACAAGAAAAAATTCTTATATGCCTTAATGATAGGTAAAATATCTCTAGTATATTTCTGGGGTTATGTTGGTGTAAACCTAATAGAAGCTTTAAAAACACCTTCAGTCTTAATAAAAGTAGCAGTTATAGTATTGATAGTTTATATAATTAGTTATGTATTATCTAAAAAATTAAAAATTAAATAAAATACACTTGAAAAATAGTGTGTTTTTTGATATCATTTAAAAGTAATAGAGAGAATAAATTGTACATAATAATTCGCAACTATTAAAAACAAAGGAGAACAAACATGAAAACAAATAATACAGTAAAACTTGACATGGGGGAGGGTATTATATAGAATAGTAAAATATTCTAATAGTTTTTCATGTGCAATTAAATGGATAGAATAACTCTACCCATTTTTCGTGTCTTTAAAAATAGAAGGGAATGATATAAAATGAAAAAATTAGACATAGGAGTAATAGTAGCAACTTTAATTATAGTAACAATAAGTTGTAGTTTAGCTTTCTTTGCAGCTAGAATAGTAGGTGAACCAAAGAATTTCAATTTA
>CAVITD010000038.1:526-11961 GCA_963645645.1 uncultured Eubacteriales bacterium | reverse complement strand
TGTACCTAATTTAGCACATTCTGTGTTTTCTAATTGTTGGAGAACTTTCCTATTACATAAAATAAAAGAGATAGACTTACCTACTTTAAGGCTAATTATCTATCTCTATTTTAATCGTTAGACACACTTAAGTTAACGGAATCGATTTTACTCACTTTCTGTTGTTTCTAAACTACTCACAAAGTTATCGTATACTTTTTTAAGTTCTGTATCTTTGATTTCCATTCCAGCTTCTTTTCTCATTATTACTAAAGTTTTTTGGTAATAGTTAGTGTCATTACTTTTTTCTTCAGCTACTATTTCAGCTATCACTCTATCTTTAACATCGTCTACACTTTCTTTTTCTTCAGTTTCAGTTCTTAATATGATATGGTAACCATATGAAGTTTCTACTAAGCTTGTAGTATATTTGTTATCTTTTAGTTTTTTAGCAGCTGTTACAAAGTTTTCTTCTAAGCTAGAGTCAAATTCTACTGTAAAGTTTTCTGTTGTTATATCATCTTTGTATTTAGTTTTAACGTCTTCCCAAGAACTTCCACCTTTAAGTGCTTTTAATATTTTTTCAGCAGTAGCTTTAGCCTCGTCCTTTGTAACACTAGAAGATGTTTTAACTAGTATATGTTCTACTTTAAATGGTGCAAAGTAGTTATCGTTATAATATTCTTTAATATCACTATCTGTTACCTTTGCTTTTAAGTATTCTTCTACTAAAAGATTTCTTTTGTAGTCTAATTTTAAGTATTCTACAAAGTCTTCTTCTGAGTCAAAATTACTTTGTTTTAAGAATTGTTCTTTTGTTATTCCATAATAGCTTTCATATGTTGAATAGTAGTTTTCTTTTGATTTATTAATTTCTTCTAAATCACTTTCTGTTAGTTCATACTTCTCATCAAGTATTATTTTATCTACTTGTTGTACTATTTCACTAGCGCCATATTTTAGTTTTAACCCGCTATAAAGTGAGTCTGCTGTTATAGTTTTATCTTTAACAGTAATTGATACTTCTTCTCCATTCTCTAGTTTAGCAATTCTTTTTGGCCAAAAAATATACATTACTAGTACTCCTACTACTAAACCTATAATTATTCCTTTTCCATTTGTTTTAAAAAATTCTTTCATGTTTACCCTCCATAATCATTTTACTATACATTTACTTTATTTTCAATTGTTTTCACATTTTTTTCATTTAATGCATTTCTTACTGGTGCATAACTTACTCGGTGATATTTGCATGGACCATAAGTGTGTAGTGCGTCTAAGTGTTTTTTAGTGCCATATCCTTTGTTGTTTTTTAAGTCATACATTGGGTACTCTTTGTCCATCTCATCTAGCATATGGTCTCTTGTTACTTTTGCAATTATGCTAGCAGCTGCGATTGACTCACTTTTCGCGTCTCCCTTTATTATTGAAGTTGACGGGATATTTATATCAAGTTTCATTGCGTCAATAAGCACATGTTCTGGAGTTACACTTAAATCACTTAGCGCCTCTTTCATAGCTATTTTTGTTGCTTCGTATATGTTTATTTCATCAATTACTTTTTCACTTACTATACCTATTCCTATAGATATAGCGTTTTCTTTAATAATTTTATACATTTCATCTCTTTTCTTTTCGCTTAGTTTTTTACTATCTTTAATGTCTTTATGGTAAAAGTTTACTGGAAGAATGCAAGCACAGGCAACTACTGGGCCGATTAATGGACCACGTCCTACTTCGTCTACACCTGCTATCAGTGTAACGCCTTCATTATATAAATTATTTTCGTACTCTAGCACTAGTAATCACCTCTTTCATTTTTTTATAAATTGTATCTGTATCAAGGCCTAAGTACTTTAGTAATTCTTCTCTTGTGCCTTCATTTACAAACTCGTCTTTTATAGCAAACGTAATTATTTCTTTATCAGTTATACTACTTAAATAACTTCCAAGACTACCTATTTTCATACTTTCTTCATATACAAATATAGGCTTATTTTTCTTAGTTATTTCATTAAACATTTGAAAGTCTATTGGTTTTAAGAACCTAGCGTTTATTAAAGAAACATTGTACCCATCACTTTTTAGTTTATCAATAATAGGTATGCTTTCATTTACAAAATCTCCATAAGTAATTAGTGTAGCATCTAACCCATCAGTTAGTTTTTCCCAAGAACCTACTTGTATACTAGTTATTTTTTCTTCTATATATGGTATTCTTTTTTTAGAGTATCTTATTATAAATGGACTATTTGTTTTAATAGCAGTGTTAAGTAAGTTTACACTTTCAACTGAGTCTTTTGGTACACTTATAATAAGGTTAGGAATAGGAAGTAAGAATGTTACGTCAAATACTCCTTGGTGCGTTGACCCATCAGGTCCTACTAAGCCACATCTGTCTACTCCTATTATCACGTGAGAATTCATTCTAGCAATATCATGTAATACTTCGTCGTATCCTCTTTGTAAGAAACTTGAGTATATGCTAACGAAAGGAATTATTTTATTCAAGCTCATTGCATTAGCAAGCACTAAAGCGTGTTCTTCAGCTATACCTACATCTATAAAGTTTTTGGGAAACATACTTTTAAATTTAGTTAGTTTACTTCCACTTTCCATTGCTGGAGTTATTACAACAATATTCTTTTTCATAAGTCTAATTAAATTATTTGATATTACTTCACTCCATGTTGGGTTAGTGTCACTAGATAATATTACACCAGTTTCTTTATTAAAAGGTCCTACTCCATGCCACTTACCAGTTGTGTCTTTTTCTGAATAGATATATCCTTTTCCTTTTTCAGTTATTACGTGAAGAAGTACAGGATGAGTACTTTCTTTTGCTCTTTTTAAGTACATTTCTAGTTCGTTAAAGTCGTGTCCGTTAATTGGTCCATAGTAGTCTAGCCCAAGTTCTTCAAATATAAAGCCTTCTTTTAAGTAAAGTTTTTTGATACTTAGTTTTATGTTTTTAATCATTCTAACTAGTGGCTTACCTATTAAAGGAATTTTGTTTAGTACTCCTTTAGTTTTATCTTTAGTGCTTTCATAGTGTTTGTTACTTCTTAAGTTGTCTAAATGATTATGTAGTGCACCTACGTTTTTACTAATACTCATTTCGTTATCGTTTAAGATTATTATATATTTTGTTTTAGTTTCTCCTATATGGTTTAGAGCTTCATAACATAATCCATTTGAAATAGACGCGTCTCCTATAACACTAATTACGTTATATTTTTCTTTACGCATATCTCTAGATAGGGCAAGTCCTAGTCCTGCACTTAAACTTGTGCCAGAGTGTCCTGCTTCGTATGAGTCTCCTTCAGATATTTTTTGAAAGCCACTTAAGCCATTAAATTTTCTTAATGTGTCAAACTTCATAGCGCGTCCAGATAATATTTTATGTACGTAACTTTGGTGAGATACGTCAAATATGAGTTTATCTTTGTTAAAATCAAACACTTTATGTAACATAATAGTAAGTTCAACTACTCCTAAGTTACTTGATAAGTGTCCACCCGTTTTAGAAATACTACTTATTAGAAACTCTCTTATATCACTTGCAAGATTAGTTAATTCTGTTTCATTCATTTTCTTTAAAAATTTATCATTTTTTATTTCTTTTATATTCATAATACACCTGCTTATACATTATAGTTTATTTTAGTATATAAGTCAAATAAAAGAACACCACTTAGGTGTTTACTCTTTTATGTCTTCTAGTTTTACACTAACTAATTTACTTACTCCACTTTCTTGCATTGTAATACCATATAATAAATCTAAGAATTCCATTGTTTTCTTTTTGTGGGTTATTACAAGAAGTTGTGTTTTTCCTTTATAATGTTTTATATATTCGCCAAATTTTTCAACGTTTACTTCATCTAGTGCACTTTCTACTTCGTCTAGTATAACAAATGGAACGTCTTTTAAATTCATTATTGCAAATAATAAGCTTATTGCAGTCAATGTTTTTTCTCCACCACTTAGTAGGCTCAAGCTGCCCGGACGTTTTCCAGGAGGGTTCGCGATTATGTCTATACCAGTCTCAAGCACGTTAGTTGGGTCTGTCATAACAAGGTATGCATTTCCTCCACCAAATAAATCTTTAAATACTTTAGTAAATTCAGCGTTTACTTTCTTAAATGTAGTTGCAAACTTATCTATCATTATGTCATCCATATTATTAATTATCTCTAGTAAGTTTTTCTCACTACTTTCTAAGTCAGTTTTTTGAGTTGTTAAGAATTCAAATCTTTTACTAACTCTGTCGTACTCATCTATACTTGCTAAATTTACTTCTCCCAAAGTTTTAAGAATTCTCTTTATCTCATTTATTTCATTTCTAGCTACTTCTATATCTATATCAAGTTCAAAATTGTTTCTTGCTTTTTCATAAGTTATACCATATTCTTCATTTAATCTATTTAGTAAGTTATCTAATAACACTGATAGTTTAGCCTCTTTTACACTTAAACTATTTAGTAAGTCAGTACTTTCTTTTGTTTTAGCTTCATATTTTTTAACAGTATTCTCTTTTAATTCTAACTCACTTATTAATTCTTTTCTTTTAGTTATTTTATTATTTATAGTTTCTTCTAAAGTCTTTTTAAGTGACTCTACTTCATAGTATTCTTTTAGTATAGTATCTAACTCTGTATTAGAGTTATTTTTATCTATTCCATTTAATTCAAGAACTACACTATCTAACTTTGTATTTAATTCATTTATTTTGTTAGTTGTAGTACTCTGTTTTTCACTTGCATTTAGTACATTCAAGTTTGCTTTATAAATCATATCTGTTAAGTTAGTAATATTTTCTTCTAGTTCTTTTAGCTTTATTTCGTTAGTTTCTATATCTTTTAAAGTAATACTTAAATTCTTAGTTACTGTATCTAACTCTGTTTTGTCTAGAATACCACTAGAACTTTTTGATTTACTTCCACCAGTAAGCGAGCCACCTACGTGAATTATTTCTCCGTCAAGTGAGACAACCCTGTATCTAGAAGATATCTTTTTACTGATATTTAGGGCATTTGTTACATTGTCAGCGACTATTATGTTACCTAGTTGGTTCATTATAATGTTGTAGTATTCCCTTTCATATTCTACTAAATCACTTGCTAAACTAACGTAGCCTTCTGTACGTTTTACTTCATTTAATACACTAGGTTCAATACTTTTAGGTTTTATTAGATTTAAAGGAAAGAATGTAACTCTACCTTTGTTGTTTCTTTTTAAGTATTCAATAGCAGCTTTTGCGTCATTATCAGTTTCTGTAATTACATAGTTAATAGCACCACCTAAACTAACGTCTATCGCATCAACATACTCACTCTTTATATTTATAACACTTCCAATAGTGCCTTTTATTCCTTTAAGTGATGGATTTGACACTACACTTTTTACTCCATATGGAACTTTAGTCATATTGTCAATGTTATATTCTAGTATCTCTTTTTTATTAGTTAGTTCATATTTTCTTTTAGTAAGTTTTGATATATCTTCACTTACACTTACAGCATCCACCTTAGCCTTTTTGTAGTCGTTATTTAATTCATTAAGTCTGTTAGTAGACACCTCTAATTGTCTATTATCTTCTTCTAAAGATACTTTTAATTTAGATAATTCACTAGTTAAACTTAGTTTTTCTTCTTCTAAATGTGTTAACCTTAGTTTTACTTCATCACTATTTTTATCATATTTGTCTCTTTCTTTTAATAGTTCTTTTTTAGAGTTAAGACTAGTTAATTCTTCTGTTTTAGAAAGTAATGTTTTTTGTAGGTCAGATATTTCATTATCTAAGCTCGTTCTTTCTAGCTTTAATTGTTCAACTATTGTTTTTTCTTCAGTATCTTTTGACATTTCACTAGCTAGACTTAATTCTAGGGAAGATTTTTCTTCTTTAGTACTTGTATATTCTTCATTATATTTAGCTATGTCTGTAGCTAGAACACTAACTTCTATACTTTCTAGTCTAGACTTTTTTTCTTTATAAATACTTGCTTTTTCTGCTTGTTCTTTTAAAGGTTCAACTTGAATAGATAACTCATCTATAATCATGTTAACTCTTTCTATGTTTTCGTTAGTCTTAGCTAGTTTTCTTAAAGTTTCTTCTTTTCTTTTTTTGTATTTTAATACTCCAGCTGCTTCTTCAATTACAGTTCTCTTTTCAATTGGATTACCACCTAGTATTTCACTTATTTTTCCCTGTGGAATAATACTTAAGCTTTCCTTAGAACTAAATGAGTCTAAGAATAAATCAGTTATGTCTTTTAGTCTAACTTTTTCTTTATTTATAAAGTACTCATTTTCTCCAGTTTTATATAGTACACGCTTGATTTCTATTTCTGTGTAGTCTAGTGGTAAACTTTTATCGGTGTTATCTAGTACTATTTCTACTTTAGCACTTCTACTTGCTTCACGAGAGTTTGAACCATTAAATATTACGTCACTCATATTATTAGAGCCACGCAAAGTTTTAACTGACTGCTCGCCCATTACCCATTTTAAAGCATCTACTATGTTACTTTTACCACTTCCATTTGGTCCTACTATACCTGTGAAGTTTCTATTTAGTTCTAAGTTTACATTATCAGCAAAACTTTTAAAACCATTTATTTTTATCTCTTTTATATACACCCTTAATCACCTACACATTTATTTATTGCCTCTTTAGCCGCGTGTTGTTCAGCATCTTTTTTACTACTTCCTATTCCTGTACCATAGATAATTCCATCAATTACTGCATTTACTATAAAGTACTTCTTGTGCCCTGGTCCACCTTCTTTTACTAGGACGTATTCTACACTTTTCTTGTTTGTTTGAACAAGTTCTTGAAGTGAGCTTTTATAGTCATTTAAAAAGTCTACGTTTCTTTCTATATATGGAACGATTAACTCATCAAAGAATTTAGTTACTGTGTTTAAGCCTAGTTCCAAATAGATTACACCAATTACTGCTTCAAATACATCTGCAACAACTGTCTTATTTGGATATCTAACACTATTTCCTACTTTTATATAACTAGCTAAATTTAATTCTTTAGCATATTCAAATAAGGCATTTTCACATACGTAAAGACTTCTTTTTTTGCTCATTTCTCCTTCACTTAATCTTTTTGATTTATAAATATAGTCACTACTAACGAGTTCTAGTACTGCATCTCCTAAAAATTCTAGTCTTTCATAAGATACACAGTTGTGTTCATTTGCATAACTTGTATGCGTAAGTGCTATTGGAAGTAAGTGACTTTTTGATAAGTCTATTCCAAATTTTTTTAAAGTTTCCATAAAAAAAACTCCTTTCTATAACTACTAATATATTCTATTATATCAATTTTACATCAAATTTGCTAGATTTTATTTATTTTTATTTATTTTTTTAGTATAATTGTGTTGGTGAGATATGAAAAAGTTACTTATTAAGCTTATTAGAATGTATCAAAGTACTCCACTTTCTACTCATAGTCAGTGCGTATTTATTCCAACTTGTAGTGAGTATATGATTACTTCTATTAATGAGTTCGGGGTAATTAAGGGAGTATACTCGGGAATTAAAAGAATATTAAGGTGTCACCATAAGAGTGAATTTACTATAGATATGGTGCCAGTAAAGGAGAAAAAATGAAAAAGATTATTGTTTTATTATTAAGTTTATTATTAATTACAGGATGTCAAAATGAGGAAGTGAGTACAAAAACAGCATATGCTACTTATTACCCACTTGAGTATGCTACAAATTATATGTACTCGTCTTTTGCTAAAGTAAAGAGTATTTATCCAAATGGAATTGATACTGAGAGTTATGAGTTAACTGAAAAACAAAAAGGAATTTATTCTAATGGAGATACATTTATTTATGCTGGAGTTACTGATGAAGTTAAGTTAGCTGCAGAATTTTTAAATACTAACTCAAACCTTAACATAATAGATGGAACTAAGGGGCTAAGTTTTTCAAATGACGTGTGTGAGTTATGGCTAGACCCTTCTAACTACTTGATGATAGCTAGAAATATTAAGTCTACTTTAATAGATTATACAAGTAATGTGTATGACGAAGAAAAAATAGATAAATTATATAACGAGTTAAAAATTAAGATTAGTGAAATAGATGTTGAACTTACTATGATGGGAAAGAATGCTAGTAGAAAGAATATTTTAGTTACAGATAATTCATTTAATTATTTGAGTAAATATAATATTAATGTTATTTCAATAGATAGTAAAAATGAAAGTAATACTAAAGCTTTAAATGAAGCAAAGAAACTTATTAATAATAAAGATATTCAATATATTTATGTATTAAAGGGAAGTACTCTTAGTAGTGAAACTGAAACATTTATTAAAAACTATAATTTAGAGAAATTAGAAATAGATCCGATGTATACTTTAACAGATGATTTAAGAAAAGATGGACATGATTATATTAGTGTTATGATGGATAATATAACAAAATTTAAAACTGAGTTATTTCGTTAACTCAGTTATTTTTCTATTCCTAAATATTCATAAGTTTTGTCTGTTACTTGTCTACCTCTTATCGTTCTTTTAATGAAACCTTCTTGAAGTAAGAATGGCTCGATTACATCTTCTATTGTTGTTTGTTCTTCTCCTATGGATGCAGCGATGCTTTCTATTCCAACAGGTCCTCCATTAAATTTATTGATAAGGCTTTCTAAGTATTCAATGTCTGTTTTATCTAGTCCACATTCGTCTACATTTAGTCTTTTTAAGCTTTCGTTAGTGATACTTTCATTTATCACATCTAAGCCTTTTACTAAGGCAAAATCACTTACTCTTTTAAGTAGTCTATTTGCAATTCTTGGTGTTCTTCTACTTCTTTTTGCGATTATTTCTGCTGCCTCATCGTCAATGTTTAAGTTTAGTACTCTTGCACTTCTTTTTACTATAGTTTTTAATTCTTCTGTTGTGTAATAGTTTAGTTTACAAGTTATACCAAATCTATCTCTTAATGGACTAGATAAGTCTCCAGCCCTAGTGGTTGCGCCCACCAAAGTAAAAGGTGGTAAATCTATATTGATATTTCTACTTTGTCCTTCTGTACCAATTACTATATCAAGTTTAAAGTCTTCCATTGCTGAATAAAGTATTTCTTCAATGTATCTTGGAATTCTATGTATTTCGTCAATAAATAAAACGTCATAAGGTTCTAGTGTGCTTAGTATTGCGGCTAGGTCTCCACTTTTTTCAATGGTTGGACCTGAAGCTGTTTTAATATTTACCCCTAGTTCGTTTGCGATTATATGTGAAAGTGTTGTTTTTCCAAGTCCTGGAGGACCATAAAGTAAAACGTGGTCTAAGCTGGTGTTTCTCATTTTTGCAGCTGTTACAAAGACTTTTATATTTTCTTTAACGTCAGTTTGACCTATGTATTCGTCAAATTTTTGTGGTCTTATTGTTTTCTCAAAGTTATCACTTTCTTGATATTCACTTTTAAGTTCACTATTCATAAGTTCTCCTTTCTTTATCTAAATAATAATTTTAATGCTTCTTTTATTTGATTTTCAATTGATAAACTCTTGTCTATTTCTTTAGTTATTTTTGATATGTCTTGTTTTTTGTAACCAAGACTTACTAAGGCTTCTATGAGTTCATTATTTACTTCGTTCTTCTCTGTGCCTGATACAAGTTTTCCTCTTAAGTCTAGAATTATTTGTCTTGCTAGTTTTTCTCCTACTTTAGGAAATTTTTGTAAGTATAAAATGTTTTCTCTTTCTATTGCATCAATTACTCCACTAGCCTTACCACCAGCAAGTATCCCAAGTGCAGTTTTAGGGCCTAAGCCTTTTACACCGATTAACTTTAAAAATAATTCTCTTTCTTCGTTTGTCTTAAACCCGTATAAAGAATACTCATCTTCCTTAATATAATTATATAAATAAACTTTTATAGTACTATCAAGTTCAAAACTGTAAGGATTTGGTGTGTTTACTTTAAATCCCAACCCGTTAGTTTCAATAACAACGTATGAAGGATACACATCACTTACTTTACCAAATATATAGTCTAACATAATCTTCACCCATATTAATTTTATAACAAAAAGACTAACAAAACAAGTGCTGTTAATCTTTTTTTATAGTTTTTTAAATTCTTGCTATTTCATTTTTTGTTTTAGTAATCTTGTTTTCTACACAGACTCTTTGAACGATGAACATACAGAATATTAAGTTTGCAGTAAAAGACCCACCATAGCTTAAGAATGGTACTGGTACACCAGTAAGTGGGATAAGGGCTAGTATTCCTAAGAAGTTTACCATTAAGTGTAAGAAAATGTATATTGCAATTCCGTAACATATAATTGAGTTTCTTAAGTTTACACTTTCTTTTGCAATTTTTACTATTCTATATAGTATGTACATATAACCAAATATAAATAATATACTAAATACTAAGCCCATTTCTTCAACCATTATTGGGAAAATAAAGTCAGTGTGAGCTTCAGGTAAGTATAAGTACTTTTGAGTTGAGTTACCTAATCCTTTTCCAAATAAGCCCCCATTGTTTATTGCAATAAAACCATTGCATACTTGATAACCTGTTTCTTCAGTGTATCTTGTACAAGGCGCTTTAAATGTAAGACGAGACTTTTGCATATCGTTTAAGAAGTCGCTTCCGCTTAGTATAAAAACTGTGCCAATTACTGCGACTGTGCCACCTATAATTTTTAGCATCTTAGCCCATTCGTTTGATGGAAACGGAATAGCTAGGAATGTAAGAAAAACTATACCTGCGATGATGATAGCTGTTCCCAGATCTGGCTGTAAAGCTACTAGTAAAAATATTATGAAACCTAAAGCAAGAGGGGCGAAAAATTCATACTTTAAATTTTTCTTGTCTGCCATATTGTTATAGTATATCGCCATAAAAAGTATTATTATTGTTTTTGCAAATTCACTCGGCTGGAAAGTAAAGAATTTAAAGTCTATCCAGCTTTTTGCGCCAGACATTACTTTACCATTAATTAGTAAAAATACTAGTGTGCCTAGGACAAACAAAACTCCTAAGGGAACAAGTTTTTTATACTTATATAAAGGCATTCTTAGTATTATGAAAAGTCCTATTAAATAAGAGCCAAATACGAATATGCACTGTCTTATAAAGAAGTAGTATGGACTTTCTTTGTATGATAAAACCGCGCTGACGTTTGATGCAGAGAGCACCATAATCACGCCAACTATACTATATAAAATGCACATTATAAATAACGGCTTGTCCATTTTACTAAATATACTTACCTTCTTCATATTATCACTATATATATAATAACATATTTATTAAAAAAAATGAACTAGTTTTTTTGTGTTTATGTAAAAAGACCTTTGTTTTTTAAAGGCTTTAAGTTATTTTAGTTTTAAAGTAGTAGTGTATCTTCTTTTAAAAGTTTTATATAACCACTTGTTTTTAGTTCATATAAAGTACATGGTTCGTAAT
>CAVITD010000038.1:0-516 GCA_963645645.1 uncultured Eubacteriales bacterium | reverse complement strand
GTTCGTAATAATATGCTAACTTGCTAAAGTCAAATACTTCATTCATTTTCAAAGTTACTTACTTTTTCTACTTTAATATATTTCACACATTTTTCTCTTACACTTAATACATCAAAATATCTAATATTATTTATCATAATTTTTCACTACACGAAGAGATATTTCATCTTTTTTGTACCAAATATGCAACATATTTTTGAGTGTTTATATGATTTTTCTTGAAATTTGGGTGTTTACTATGTCAAATTTTAAGTTTTTGCTTATATTATTATAGAAGATAAAAGGAGGGAATTTTATGTATTACTACGGATATAGTGGAGGATACGGAAACACTGGATATAATACTTGTTGTCCAACATACGGCGGATACGGATACAATAACTATGGTGGATACGGATATGGCGCTGCTATAATTCTTGTACTATTTATTCTTTTAGTTGTTGTTTTTGGAGCAGGTTTCTTAAACTATAATAATTAGAAAAAAGGAAGTTTAGTCTTCCTTTTTGCGTGCATAAA
>CAVITD010000037.1:0-4694 GCA_963645645.1 uncultured Eubacteriales bacterium | reverse complement strand
GTCTTATTTAGTAGATGTGTACCATAAGAAATTTAAAGCTAATAAAAATATTTTGAAATGTGCTTTGTATATAGTGTTCTTCCCTACTTTGATGGAAGGACCAATTACAAGGTATGAACAGATTAAGGATAGTTTGTTTAGTGGAGAAAAGATTAATTATACTAATATGTGTTTTGGACTTCAAAGAATAGTGTATGGGCTTGGGAAAAAGCTTATTATTGCAGACAGATTAAATCCTATTGTAAAAATGATATTTAATAATTATAGTCACTATAATGGTGGAGTTGTTTTAATGGGTGGAATACTTTATACTATTCAGTTATATATGGACTTTTCTGGAGTTATGGACATTGTAATTGGAAGTGCAGAGATTTTTAATGTTAAGTTACCTGAAAACTTTAAACAGCCGTTCTTTTCAAAGAATATAAGTGATTTTTGGTCTAGGTGGCATATTACACTTGGCTCGTTTTTTAAAGATTATATCTTCTACCCTATTTCATTATCTAGAGTTTCTAGAAATATTACTAAATCACTTAGAAAGAAACTTGGTAGTCATTTTGGACCTTTACTAAGTGGGTCAATTGCCTTATTCGCAGTTTGGCTAAGTAATGGCTTATGGCATGGAGCAGGATACCAGTATATCTTATTTGGAATGTATCATTTTGTACTAATCTTACTTGGTAATATATGTATGCCATTAATTAATAGGTTCTATGATAAGACTAAGATAAATAAGGAAAATGTTTTTGTTAAGTGTTTTAGTATTTTAAGAACTACTGCATTAGTAATATTTGGAGAAATTATATTTAGGTCAAATTCAGTAAAAGATGCTTTATCTATGATTAAAAGAATATTTACTAACTTTAGTTTTGATATAGTACATCCTTTAAATAAGATAGGACTAGACATTTATGATATGATTATAATTTTAGTTACTCTTATTGTTATAGTTGTTATTAGTATTTTGAAAGAAAAGGATGTTAGTGTTAGAGAAGTTATTAGTAAGAAGTCTATCTATATTAGATGGATAATCTATTACATTCTTATATTGTACGTATTAATTTTTGGTGCATATTTAGGTCCATATGTTCCAGTTGATCCGATGTATGCTAATTTTTAGGAGGTAAATGTTATGAAGAATATATTAAAATCTACATTATTTTTAAGTATACTTTTAGTAATCATTATATATATGGGAAAAGTGTTTACTCCTAAAGATAATACTCCAGAAAGTGGAATGAATGAAATAAGAGCTAATGGAATACTTGGAGAAAAAGATGATATTGATGTTATTATAATTGGAGACTCTTTAACATATAGTTCTTTTATACCAATTGAGATGTATAAAGAATACGGGTTTACTTCATATGTAATGGGTACTCATGCACAAAGAAGTCATGATACTTATAAGTTACTTAAGAATGCTCTTAATTATCAAAAACCTAAAGTTGTGGTACTTGAAACTAACCTTTTATTTAGAGAATATAGTTTTAATAGAGATATGCTTAGTAAGCTTGAAACTGTTCTTCCTTTCTTTGACTATCATAATAGATGGAAAAATTTAAGTTTTAAAGATTTTACTAGTGAAATTAATTATACTTATACTGACCCAACTAAGGGGTATATGTTAAAGAAAAGTGTTAAAAGTGGAAAGTCTTATGATTATATGAAAAAGGATAGTAAAGTTACTCATATAGTTAAAGGAAATTATGTTTATTTAGAGAAAATAAAAAAGTTATGTAATGAAAATAATATCAAGCTAGTTTTGGTAAGTGTATCAAGTGAAAAGAATTATAATTTTAGTAAACATGAAAGTATAGAAAAATACGCAAGTGAAAATAAAATAGATTATATTGATTTAAACTTAGAAGATGTTAAAATTGACTGGGAAAAGGATACTACTGATAAAGGAGACCATTTGAATTATTTGGGAGCTTTAAAAGAAAGTAAGTTTTTGGGTAATTTCTTAAAAGAAAAATATAATCTAACAGATAAAAGGGGTACACTAGAAAGTTGGGATAAACTAGAAATGGTGTACAATAAAAAAGCTAGATAGTATAACATACTACACTAGCTACAGCATAACTTTCATTGTGTGAGATTGAGAGGCTAAACTTTAGTCTTTCTTTTTTTATGTATTCACTTAGTTTTCCATAGAAGTTAAAGTAAGGAGCACCATTATTATGTAACACTTCAATATCAAGGATACTATATACACTTAAGTTTACACCTAAACTTTTTAAAAGAGCTTCTTTGGCAGCGAATATTCCTGCCTTTGTTTCTAAGCTTTTATGACTAACAAAATACTCTAATTCACTACTAGTAAACACACTACTTAGTTTTTTAATTTTGTTTATGTCTTCAACTTTAACTATATCTATTCCATTAGTTATCATTTTGTTCCTCAAGAGTACTTTCTTTTTGCGCTACATTTTTAAAGTAGTCTGTTTTTAGTGTTAAATCATTCTTTTTGATTAATTCACTTATATAGTGGTTCATGTTTTCTAATTCAGATGTACTTATCCATTTACCATTAGTTACTTCTCCACCTTCAACATAAACTTTACCATTATACCAAGAGTAATCACTAAAGAATACATATCCATTATAGTTTTTAGATAGAGCATTTGTGCCTATATAATTATTTGAATTATAGTCTATTCCATATAAATTAAGTATTGTTGGAAGTATATTTAACTGGCTTGTTACATCAGTAACTGTTTTTTTAGTCTTACCATCATATATAAAGAATGGTGTGTGATTTATTAAGTTATTTGATGTTTCTTTGTATTTATCTAGTATAGTTTGGTCGCTTAATGTATATAAGTAGTGGTCAGTAAATACGACTATTGCTGTGTTAGACATAAGATTTTTTTCTTCAAGTTTGTTTAGAAGAAGTTCTACCATATAGTCTGTTTCTTTTGCTTGTCTTTTAGCGCATTCTTCTTCTGTTAATGTAGGTAGTTTATAGTCTTTTGGAAGTTTATCCACATTTAAGCTCTCTAAAGTATCTAGTTCTACAAGCCTTTTACATACACCTTTTTCAGTACTAAATGGTAAGTGACTGCTGTATGTTATAATGTAGTCTACAAATTTTTCTTCACTAAACATTCTATTACTAAAGTCTTCATTTAAAATCAGTTCTCTATCTAACTCATATTCTTTATTTTTATACTCATACATATCAACTAAGCCATAATAGTTATCATATCCCCAGTTTTTATAGTTAACTCCCCTACTATAATATTCACTTGTATTCATGTGAAATGCATTAACTGAATAATCTAAGTTCTTAAATAGTTTTGATAAAGTATAAGGAAATGTGTTTTTACTGAATGAATAAGCGTTTTGGGTGTAACTTAGTGGTGTTATAAAGCCAGTGTTTACAGCAAATTCACTATTAAAAGTACTTCCTCCACCATTATAGTATGAGTAATGATTTTTAAAGTTTATTCCGTTATTCATTAGTTTATATAAAGTTGGAGTGTTTTCTTTAGTTAACATCCATGAGTCTACACCTTCTAGTTGAAGTATTATTAAGTTTTTGTCTTTTAATAGACCAGTGTATCTGTCTGTGGTTTTTTCGTCTTCCATGCTGTAGATGTCATCTAAAAATGAGATTTCTTCTTCGCTAGTTGTTTTCTTAGGTTTTAAGAATGTCACATAGAAGTTTCTTACATTGTATTCATAGAAACCACTTATTCTCATGCTTTTGTTGTTATCATTAAAGCTTATGTAAATATTTCTCGGATTACGCCAGGTTGACCAAGTAAGTTCTTTATCAGCTTTTCCGTACACTAGTGGTGTAAGAGTGTGTCCTACTAAGAAGATTACTAAAATTATAGCTAGTTTCTTGTATCTATTCTTTTCTATTTTTGGATAGAATTTAAATAAGTATATAGTTAAAGCTAGTATTAAAAGCATAAGTATGTAAACCCATATATTACAGTTAATAATCGCGTCCATGAAGTAACCTGAGCCTTCTGTGGCAAGTAGTACTAGAGAAAAATCAAAGAATGTATCTGTCATGCTATAATAGACATTATTTACTGTAAACAAAGCAAAACTAAGAATAAAAAACACTATGTATATAGACTTACCTATTTTTTCTTTAAATGAAGTACTAAGTCCAATTATTAGAGTTACCCATAATAAAGTAAATAAATTTGGGGCTAATCTGTATATGCCATAAAAGTTTATTTTATATCCTAGAATTCTTGTAAATAAGTCCATCAATATAAATGGAATACTTATTAATATTATGTCTTTATTCTTTATAAAAAAGGCAATTATCTTTTTAAATATGTTATCTTTTTCTTTATTTTTTTCTTTTATTTTTTTCTTTTTTTCTTTCACATCTTTTTTCATTTTAATCACGTATATATTGTACCAAATATCTTACTGTTTGTCTAGATGTTCGCCATATATTTAGATGGGACTAGATGCCTTTTAATAATTATTTTACTAACTTTATATCAAGTATATCTTTAATGTCTATTACTTCATTGTTTATTGTTAATAATTTAGTTTTATCTCTTGCAATTAAAGTGTAGTCTTTGTCTCCACTTTCTGTAGTTATTACTACATTTACTTTATATATAAAGTTGTTACTTGAAAATATGTCGTTAATCTTTTTTCTTATTAGTATTTCTTTCATGTTGTCATCTATTATTTTTGTTTCATTTAAATTATCT
>CAVITD010000036.1:0-3840 GCA_963645645.1 uncultured Eubacteriales bacterium | reverse complement strand
GTTTAGAGGGTAGGAAATATGAGAGATAAAATAAGTAATGAAGAATTTGCAAGCATAGAAAGCATATTTAGAAATAGAGACATGGCACTTTACGAAGATGCAATGATAAATGCTTGTAATAAGTCAGTTGACAGAAAAAGAAGAGAAAGAAATGTAAAGAGTGAAAAAAAACGTAAAGAAGAAATGAAAACAAAAATCGTTTCTGCTGTTCTTGCAGCTTTAGTACTTGTTGGTGGAGTGACTATCACAAAAGGTGTGGTAGACAAAGCCAATGATATTGCAAATGAAATAACTGAAAACAAAGAAAACTATGACAAACAAAAAGTAATGGACGAACTTAGTAAGAAGATTGGCTCTTTAGTCTTTGTAAAAGATGAAGACTTTAACGAAAGATATGATACAACAGAAGTTAGCATATTAAGCCAGTGCACTAAGAGAACGAAGGACAACTCAGACTATATGTATTTGCACCAAAAAATAGCAGACAAAATTAACGAGTTACCAGCTGAATTACAAGAATACGCTATATGTGCAACTCTAGAAGGCATGGGAACTAATAGAGATGCTAAATTTGATGGAGTTACTACAAACGCAGACTATCTAATTAAGTGTCTTGGATTAAATGACGCCAAAGATTTAGAAGAATATTTAAGTCATGTTAACAAAGATGGAAGTTCTAACTTTACAGAATTCCTAAATAGCCAATATGAACAAAATGACTTTATTATGGCTGTAGTAAATGCAGAATTAAACGAAATAGGTAGAGGTGTTTCTAGTGGAAGAAATTAATGTAAATATAACAGATATTGATGGTAAAGAATATATAGAACTAGATACAGTAGAAGTTAACAATAATAAATACATTTATCTAGTTAGTACAAATGACGACAAAGACTTTCTAATCAACAAAATAGTTGTAGACAATGGAAAAGAATACTACGAAGGCTTAGAAAGTAACGAAGAATTTCAAATAGTGCTTTTAAACTTTATCAAAAAGAACAAAAGTGTTATAAACGAGTTATAGAAAGCGACCAATTACAGGTTGCTTTTTTCATTTTCTTTGTATATAATATTTATAGAAAGTATGAAATGAAAGGAGTAATTTATTCATATTTAGCGCCAGAACCATAAGTGGTTGACGAGGTTAACAGTTATCGATTTTTCGGCGGGTGCTGTTACGGATAAGTAGTTCGTTAGAAGTATTACAAAAAGTAAAATCAATATTACAACAAAATATACTTCATGCTAAATTTTTTTAGTATGGAGGAATTTTTATGTGTGGTATCATTGGATACGTAGGAGAAAAGAATAATAGTATAGATGTAATTATAGATGGGCTTAAGCACCTAGAATACAGGGGTTATGATAGTGCAGGTATAGCCTATGTTAAAGATAATGATGTTGTAATAGAAAGGGAAGTAGGAAGAATTAGTAACCTAGAGAGTGTTCTTAAAAAAGACGCTTCTCATATGGGAATCGGGCACACTAGATGGGCAACTCATGGTAAACCAACTAGAGAAAATGCTCATCCTCATAAAGTTGGTAATATCACTTTAGTACATAATGGAATTATTGATAATTTTATGGAGTTAAAGAGTGAATTAATGAGTAAAGGCTACACTTTCAAAAGTGACACAGATACCGAAGTAGCGGCTGCTTATATTGATTACTTATATAAAGAAAATAACGATATGATTAAGAGTTTAAGTATATGTGTTAATAAATTTCTAGGTAGTTACGCTTTTGGTGCTATTAATGAGTTAGAAACAGACGAGATGTATGCTTTAAGAAAAGATAGTCCATTAATTATAGGTGTAGGAGAAAACGAAAACTTTATTGCAAGTGATGTGCCTTCTATTTTAAAGTATACCAATAAGTATATTGATATAGAAAATGACGAAATAGTTAAAATAACAAAAGATGAAGTTACTGTATATGATAAAAATTGTAATCTTGTTATAAAAGAAATAAGTGTATTTGAAGGGGACGCTAATATAGTTGAGAAAAATGGTTACGAAACATATATGCTTAAAGAAATACACGAAGAAGCAGAAGTTATAAAGAAAACTAGTGAAGTTGAGTTTAATTTTGATTTAAGTAAGTATGACGAAATAGACATAGTAGCCTGTGGAAGTGCTTATCATGCTGGCTTGGTTGGTAAATACATGATAGAAAAACTTTGTAATATAAAAGTAAATGTATGTATTGCAAGTGAATACCAATACGATAAACATTTTTATAAAGGTAAAACTTTAGTTATTGCAATAAGTCAAAGTGGAGAAACAGCAGACACTAAAAAATGCGTTAATATTGCAAATGACAGGAAAGTAGACACTTTAGGAATTGTTAATGTTAAAGGTAGCAGCATTGCTAGAATTTGTAAGCACGTTATCTATACATTGGCTGGTCCTGAAATTGCAGTAGCAACTACAAAGGCTTATCTAGCGCAAATTACAACATTGATACTTCTTGCAGTTAAAAATAGTAGGGAAGTAGTGAATACTGAAGATTTACAAAAACTACCTTATTATATAGAAAGCTTGATTAACAAAGATTACACTTCTCTTGCAAATATGCTTTACACAAAAGATGACATCTACTTTATTGGTAGAGGAATAGACTATGCACTTTGTATGGAAGGTTCTTTAAAGTTAAAAGAAATTAGTTATATACATAGTGAAGCTTATGCTGCAGGAGAGCTTAAACACGGGACAATTTCATTAATTAGTGAAGGAACACCTGTTATAGTAGTTGCAACGAGTGATGAGTTATACTTAAAAACTATAAGTAATGCTAAAGAAGTTAAAGCAAGAGGTGCTTATGTAATTTTAGTAACTGACAAAGAAGTTATTAACGAAGACGTATATGACGAGTTAATTAGTATTCCTAAAGTAACTGAAGAATTAAGACCTATCTTAACAATTATACCTTTACAATTAATAAGTTACGAAGTTGCTAAGTTAAGAGGTAACGATATTGATAAACCTAAGAATTTAGCTAAGAGTGTAACAGTGGAGTAAACAATGCTTAAACTCTTATTTAGTAAAGAATATATATTTTTGTGGGCATTAGTTATCTTAATACCGATTATTGAAAGAAAGGTAATAGGTTTCTTTGGCGAATTTTGGGTTAAACTTGAACTTCAAAGACTTAAAAAGGACTACAAAGTTTTAAATAATGTAATAGTTAGAACAGAGGACAATTCTACTCATCAAATTGACCATGTAGTAGTTTCTAAGTATGGTATATTTGTTATAGAAACTAAGCAGATAAACGGGTATATAAAAGGAAATAATTATGATAAAAATTGGACTGTCAAAAGAGGAAAGAACACTTACTACATTAATAATCCAGTACATCAAAATTATGGCCATATAAAAGCTTTGTCTGAAGTCTTAGGAATCAATGATGATAAATTTATTTCTATTATATGTATCTCTAGTCAAGCTAAAGTAAGGGTTAACTCGAATAATGTAATTAGAATTTATAAATTAGTAAAATATATTAGAAGTTATACAAGCGAATTACTTCCAAATTATATAGAAACTTATAATTCTTTAGTTAGTAGAAACGTTAAAGGGTATACTAATTCTAGAATGCATGTTAAGAATGCAAAAGAAATAAAGAAAGTAAAAACTAATGAACTAATTAATAAATGCCCACTTTGTGGCGGAGAACTCGTTAACAGACAAAGCAAATATGGAAGTTTCATAGGATGCTCTAATTATCCTAGATGTAGATTTAAAAAATAACTGAAAGTCTCTAATATTGGAGACTTTTTTGTATAATAGGAAAGTTCTCCAACAATTAGAAAACACAGAATGTGCTAAATTAGGTACA
>CAVITD010000035.1:0-6829 GCA_963645645.1 uncultured Eubacteriales bacterium | reverse complement strand
CTATTACTAAACAAGTAATTAATAGTATTCCATATATTATTCCTTTTTTATTCTTCATACTTTCTACTCCTCCTCAAAAAACTTTTCTATTGGTACATTTAGTACTTGGCTTATCATATACAAGTTATATATACTTACTCCCATGTTGTTATTGTCACTTTCTAAAGCACCTATAAGAGGTGTTCTTGCACCTATCTTTTCAGCAAGTTTTGCTTGAGTAAGATTTTCTTTGTTATAAGCGTTATATAGTAGCCTATACTTTCTTACATTTTTACCAACTAATTTTTTTAACTCAACATTGTCCATATCTTTGCCTCTTTTCTACATCTATTATGTGTATTATATTATTATTGTACACATTTTTGGTGTAAATGTCAATACTCATATTATGAGTATGAGATAATCTAAATGGTGATGATATGAGTAAATATAGAATTAGGGAATTAAGGGAAGATAATGATTTAACGCAGAAGGAGATAGCTAAATTATTAAATACTACACAGCAGCATTATAGTAGAATAGAGAATGAAACTACTGAGATTACAGCTGATAGGGTTATTAAGCTTGCTGATTTTTATGGAGTTAGTACTGACTATGTTTTAAAGCACAGTGAAAAGAAGGCTAATAAATGAGAAAGTATAGAATTAGAGACTTACGAGAAAATAAAGATTTACCACAGAAGGTAATAGCTGATGTCTTAGGTTTATCACAACAGCAATATAGTAGAGTTGAGAATGAGGAGGCAGAAGTTACTGCGAAGCATTTGATTAAATTAGCTCTTTTTTATGATGTAAGTGTTGAATATATTTTGAAATTAAGTGATATAGAAAAAAGATAGAGTGAAATCTATCTTTTATTATTTTAAAAATTTATTTTATAGACGCCTATTAAAGTTATAGGAGGAAGATTTATATTTATTAGGAAGTTTTTTGTCTTCCTAGTATATTATATGTTTGTTATATTTTTTGAATAGTAAATGTGTCTATTTCCACTTCCAAGAAGTTATTTCTTTCATGTCACATCCGTATGTTGTTATGTGTTTTTTGTGTTTTTCTAACATAGAGGTTGCATATTCATATAGTTCTTTATCTTTTTGTAGTTTTGGTACGTATTTGATTATGTCTAGTATTAAGTGATATCTATCAATTTTATTTAATACTCTCATGTCAAATGGTGTTGTTATTGTGCCTTCTTCAATGTAACCTCTTACGTGCATATCTTTGTTAGTTCTGTTGTATGTTAGTTCATGTATTACGTTAGGGTAACCATGGAAAGCAAATAGTATTGGTTTGTTTGTAGTAAATAGTTTATCGTATTCTTTATCAGTTAAGCCGTGTGGATGTTTATCATTGCTTTCTAATTTCATTAAGTCTACAACATTTATTACTTTTATTTTTAATTCAGAATTTTTTTCTTTAAGAATAGAAACTGCGGCTAGGACTTCTAATGTTGGAGTGTCTCCCGCACAGGCTAGAACTATATCTGGAGTTTTACCATTAGTTGTGCTTGCCCATGATAATTCGTCTATTCCTTTAGTGCAGTGATTAATAGCTTCAGACATTGTTAGCCACTGGGGTCTCATATGTTTTGATGCGACTACTAAGTTGATATAGTTTTTTGTTCTTGAAATATGGTCAAATGTTGATATTAGAGTGTTCGTATCAAAAGGCAAGTATATTCTAATTGTGTCACTTTTCTTTGGAAGTAAGTGATTAATGAAACCTGGGTCTTGGTGTGTGAAGCCATTATGGTCTTGTTGCCAGCAGTGGCTAGAAAGTAGTATGTTTAAGCTTGATATTTCTTTTCTCCATGGTATTTCTTTGGACATTTTTATCCATTTGGTATGTTGGCTAACCATTGAGTCAATAATTCTTATAAATGCTTCATAACTGTGGATAAACCCATGTCTTCCTGTTAGTAAGTAGCCTTCTAGCATTCCTTCGCAAGCGTGTTCTGATAATATGCTATCTATTACTCTTCCGTTTCTTCCAAGTAGTTCGTCTTGTTTTATAATTTTTGTGTTCCATTTTTTTGTAGTTGTTTCAAATACGTGATTAAGTCTATTTGATAGTGCCTCGTCTGGGCCAAAAATCATGTAGTTGTCTTTATTAAGTGAAACAACATCTCTTATGTATGCGCCTAGGTTTCTCATATCTTCGCTTTGTGTTTGCCCACGTTTTATTGGTAGGGCGTATTTGTCTAGGTTTTCAGGCAAGATTAGTTCTTTTCTTATTCCACCATTGGTGAATGGATTTAGTCCGCATGTTTTTTCTAAAGGTGGGCAGAATGCTTTTATGTCTTCTTTTATTGTACCGTCTGTGTTAAATAATTCTTCTGGTTTGTAGCTTTTAAGCCAACTTTCTAAAATTTTTAAGTTACCTATATTTTCTTTGTTTACTATTATTGGTACTTGATGTGATTTAAATGAGCCCACGACTTCTTTAGGGCCAGTCCAACCTTTTGGTGTTTCAAGAATTATCATTGGATAGAAGGGTCTAAATGTATGAGTTTTGATTTCTTTTTTGATTTTCTTGATGTATGATATTATTTCGTCTAGTGTTTCAGCCATTAGTTTATGCATTTTTTTAGGGTTGTCGCCTTTAACTAAGTATGGCTTATAACCCATTCCTTGGAAGTATGAGATAAGTTCGTCTTTTGGAATTCTTGACAAAACAGTTGGGTTTGCAATTTTGTAGCCGTTTAGGTTTAGTATTGGTAAAACTATTCCGTCTGTTTCTGGGTTTATTAGTTTGTTTAGTTGCCAACTACAGGAAAGTGGACCTGTTTCAGATTCGCCGTCACCTACAACGCAGCAGGCGATTAAGTCTTTATTATCTAGTACTGCACCATATGCATGGCTAAGGCTATAGCCAAGTTCTCCACCTTCGTTAATACTTCCTGGGACTTCTGGAGTAACGTGTGAGCCTACTCCGCCTGGAAAGCTAAATTGTTTAAATAGTTTTTTTAGTGAGGTTTCGTCCGCATCTTTAAATTCGGGATACATATGAGCGTATGAACCATCAATGTAGTCGTTTGCTATCATAGCTTGTCCACCATGTCCTGGACCTGAAATGTAAATCATGTTTAAATCATATTTTTTGATTATTCTTTGTAAGTGTGTGTAGATAAAGTTTTGTGCAGGAGCGGTTCCCCAGTGGCCGACTACGTTTGGTTTGATGTCTTTTATATCAAGGGGTCTAGTAAGCAATGGGTTATCTAGTAAGTAAAGCTGCCCGACTGATAGGTAATTTGCTAGTCTAAAGTATCTATCTAATTCGTTTATTTCTTCTTTAGTTATTTTCTTCTTCATTTGTTCCTCCTAGGTATGATTTTAAGTCTTCCATTTGAAAGCCTTTAAACTCTATGTATTTGCTTGTGCTTATTGTGTTTTCTTGACCGTAGTAACTTCCTGTGTTTGTTATGATTATAAAGAATGGTAAGTCTTTTTTTAGTTTTTCTTCAGTTATGTATGTGAAGTCAGTTATGTCTTTATTGTCTATGTAGTATGTGTTTTCTATGGTATCTAGTTTGCTTTCTATAATCATGCATTTGTAGTCACAAGTATTTGGTTTTACATAAATATAGCTAGTTTCTTGTGTGTTAAATAATTCAGTTAGTTTTGCAAATGTTATTTTTTTTGTTTTTAGTAGTTCGTTTGTGTTTGTTTCAAAGACGTGTTTGCTTTCGTTAAAGTATGAATTGAATTCTTTTATGAATGTGTTTTCTTTGTCTTTGTAAAAATAGTATGTTTTGTCGCTCATGTTTAGCGCGAGAGTGTCTGTTGTACCTGATAGTATTGTAAATGCGCGTCCACAGTTTAGTTTTACGATTTTTGTTTTGTCACTATAGGTGTAATTGCTGCAGTTATTTAAGCCTAATGCATCTACGTTTGAAACGATTACGTCTTTAGTTATCATCATACTTTCGTATTCTCCAGTACTCGTGTTAAACAAGTAATATGTGTTATTTAGTATATCTGTACTAGGTACTTCTTTTGGCTGATTAAATAGTCCAATAAAGCCTAGAGTTGTAAATATTATTATTAATGTTATGTATGTAATTATCCTTTTCACTTTTTTCCCTCTTTCTATTATAGATTAATTATATCAAAAGTTAGTTTTTTTTTAAAGTAGTTTACTTGATTTTCATATACTATTTGTGGTATAATTTGATTTCTTGTGTTTAAAGGAGGGGAAAACGTGAAATATGTTGATAAGATAAATGACTTGTTTTCTAGTGTTACTGGAATGGAGGGACCATATGCGAGACTATTGATTGATACTATTTTGTTATTTGTTTTGGTAAGGTTAATGGAGTGGTTATTTAATTTCTTTTTTGGAAAGATAGTTAAAAAGAATAAGACTAGGTTTAATTTTAGAAAGAATGTTAGTTTTGTGTGTAATTTGTTTTTGGTTATAATGAGTATTATTATTTGGGAAGATTTTTTGTTAAAGTTTATTACGCTTTTTAGTTTTGTATCCGCGGCGATTGCTTATAGTCTTAGGGATACGATTATTAATTTTTTTGCTGGTATTTATATTAAATTTGCTAAGCCTTTTCAAGTTGAGGATAGAATTATGATAAGCGGGCATATTGGAGATGTTGTTAATATTAGTACTTTAAGTTTTGAGATTTTGGAAGTTAGTGATGATACTTTTCAGAGTACTGGTAGTATTGTTCATATACCTAATTCTAAAGTGATAAGTGAGCCTCTTGTTAATTATGTTAAAGTGTTTAAGTATGTTTGGAATGAGACTGAAGTTAAAGTTAGTATGGATAGTGATATTAGAAAGGTTAAGGGAATTTTGTATAGTATTGTTAATAATAATGATGTTATAAAGAGTATACCAAGTAAGATGGTCAATGAGTTAAATAATAATAGTAATTATAGAATTTATTATAATAAACTTGAGCCAATTGTTTATATAGATATTAAGGAAAAGTATGTGAGTATGTATATTAGATATTTGGTGCATCCTAAGAAGAAGAGGAATGTGGTAAATGATATTAATAATCAGATTTTGAACTTAAATAATGATGGTGTTATTAATTTGTATATAGAAAAATAGGACAACTAATTTTGGTTGTCCTTTATTAATAGTGTTTCGTTTTCGTATAGTTTTATTTTGTAGTATGATGTTTTTAGGGCTGTATAGGAAAATGAGAGTTTTTGTAGGTTATTAACTTTGGCTGTAAGTTCTTCGTTTTCTTTTTTTAGAACGGCGTTTTCTTTTGTTAGGTCGTCAATTTGTTTTTGTAATTTTTCCGAGTCTGTTGTGGTGTCTTCTTTTTGGTCTTCTTTATAAAATAGTAAGTCTTTTGTAGCTGACGTGTTTTTTGATATTGTTTGGTCAGCATATACGTATGTGCATTCAATTGGGTTTATTTTGTTGCCATTTTTATAAACTTCATAATGTAAGTGATTTCCCGTTGAGTAACCTGTGTTACCCATAAGTCCTATTTGGTCTCCTTTTTTAACTGTGTCTCCTACGTTTAGTGTTACACTTCCATAAGCTAGATGAGCGTATAGTGTATGGTATTCTTCATTGTGCTTTATTTTTACATAATTACCATAGTTTGGTGTATCGGTATCTGTTTTGTTGTAGTTTTTTACTACAGCGACTACTGTGCCTTCTTCAGCTGCGTGGACTGGCATATTTGCTCCACCATAGTTAGAGTTCCAACCTAAGTCCAATGCTTTGTGAGAAGTGCTATAATATTGTGTAATTGCTACATAATTTGTAGGATATTTAAATATCATGATTTATCACTTCTTTCAATTGTTATTACGTCGTCTATGTTACTTAATGATTTAAATATTTTGTCTTCAAATGTTTTATATACTGCATCTGCTCCAATGAAACTTATTAGTCCTACCCATAGTGTTTCATAGAATTTTAAGTCTGTGAAAGATAAACTAAATAAGATACCAATTATCATAGATATTAGAAAACATTTTGAGCATATGTGTTTTTTACATTTGGTTCCTTCTTTTATTCTTTGTATTAAAGAAGTTGATATTATTGAGGATGCGATTGAAATTATTAGTATGTTTTTGAGTAATGTTATATTTAACATATTATCACCTTCAATATATTATATGATAATGCTAATTAGCAGTTCGGGTTCTTGTGTATACAGAAAAAACGATTTGAATTAATCAAACCGTTTGTTTTTCATTCTGGGGCGCTATGTGGGAATCGAACCCACGCATACCAGAGCCACAATCTGGCGTGTTAACCACTTCACCAATAACGCCATGTAAATTGTATTATACATTATCTTTATATAAAAATCAATAGTTTATTGAATTTTTTGTACAAAAAAAGTAGGCAACTTGCTATTTTCGCTTACACTATCTTCGCCGTTAAAGTGCTTAACTTCTGTGTTCGAGATGGGAACAGGTGTGTCCACTTTGCTATCGTCACCTACAAAAATATTATACCATAATCGTTCTCTCAAAACAAGATAATGTGATAAAATATCAAATTAAAATTAGTTAATTTGTCGATCTATTAGTACTAGTCAGCTCAAAATATCACTATTCTTCCACCTCTAGCCTATCAACCATGTAGTCTTCATGGGATCTTATTTCTTAAAGAAAGGGAAAACTCATCTTGAAGAGGGCTTCCCGCTTAGATGCTTTCAGCGGTTATCCCATCCGTACATAGCTACTCAGCGCTGCCACTGGCGTGACAACTGATACACCATCGGTACGTCCATCCCGGTCCTCTCGTACTAAGGATAGCTCTTCTCAATTTTCCAGCGCCCACAACGGATAGGGACCGAACTGTCTCACGACGTTCTGAACCCAGCTCGCGTACCGCTT
>CAVITD010000034.1:0-6161 GCA_963645645.1 uncultured Eubacteriales bacterium | reverse complement strand
GACTATACAAATCTGTGTAGGTTCTCATGCAAGTTTAGTGAGCCAGTCTAGTGAACAAGTCCACTAAGCAATGTACATCAAAGTGAACATCAAAAATCATAATATATAAAAACAAAGTAAGCCTACTTTTGCTCACTTTGTTTTTTACTATATATACATCCACAATAGTTTTGTCTATATAAATTATATTTTTTAGATAATTCAATTGATAATTTATATCCTTCTTTTTTCTTAAAGTCTGAATATAAAAATTTCACTTTTGTTAATTCTTCTATATCCTTTCCAATTGCATTTAACACTTGACTATTTTTATACGGACTTACTGTTAAAGTAGTACCAAAATATTCAAAGTTATTTTCTTTTGCAGTAAGTGCTGTTTTAGTTAGTCTTAATTCATAACATTTATGGCATCTATAACCACCTTCAGGTAAGTCTTCTAGTCCTTTTGATATACCTTTAAACTTTTCATTTTCATAGTCACAGTCTAAAAACTTAACACCAAACTCACTAACTATTCTTTTTTGTTCTTCTTTTCTTTTTAAATATTCTTCTAATGGTTCAATATTTGGATTATAGTAAAATACTGTTACATCAAAATAATCTTTTAATCTTGTTATTACAGCAGTAGAACAAGGCGCACAGCAAGAGTGTAAAAGCAAAGAGGGCTTACGCCCTTTTAACTCGTTAATTGTATCTTCTAATACTTTATCATAATTAGTTTTCATAATTACCTACTTTTGTTTCTTAGCATCTTCTTTTTTTCTAAGTTCAGTATTTAATATTTTCTTTCTTAATCTAAAACTCTTTGGAGTAACTTCTACAAGTTCGTCAGTATTAATATAGTCTAATGCTATTTCTAGAGTTAATTGTCTAGGTCTTTTAAGTACAACAGTATGATCTTTACTAGCACTTCTTGTATTAGTTAAGTTTTTAGCCTTTGTTACGTTTACTGCTAAATCGTTATCTCTATTATTTTCTCCAACTATCATGCCTTCATATACTTCAGTACCTGGTTCAATAAACATAATACCACGGTCTTCTAAAGCACCTAACCCATATGCAGTAGCTTTTCCATTTTCCATAGAAACTAATACACCTAGTTTTCTTTCTCCAACTGGATTAGGATTAACTGGACCATATTCTTTAAATGTATGGTTAATTATTCCGTAACCTTTAGTTAAGATTAAGAACTCGTTAACAAAACCAATTAAACCTCTAGATGGTACTAAATACTCAAGTTTAGTATTTGTTTCAAAAGATTTCATATTAACCATTTGACCATCACGACTTGCTAAACTTTCTATTACTGAACCAACTGTATCTGTAGGTGCTTCTATTAAAACCTCTTCGTAAGGCTCACATTTAACTCCATCTATTTCTTTTACAATTACTTCAGGCTTTGATACTTGAAGTTCAAAACCTTCTCTTCTCATGTTTTCAATTAATATTGATAAATGTAACTCTCCACGTCCACTTACTATCCAGTTTTCAGCATCTTTTTGTTCAACTCTTAAAGATACATCTTTTTCTAATTCTTTCATTAATCTTTCTTCAATTTTTCTAGCAGTAAGTAGTTTACCTTCTTTACCAGAGAAAGGACTTGTGTTAACTCCAAATGTCATTTTTAATGTAGGCTCTTCTATTCTAAGAACAGGAAGAGCATCTTCTTTTCCAATTTCACAAACTGTTTCTCCTACAGATATGTCAGGAAGTCCAGATATACCAACTATTTCTCCAGCTGATGCACTTTCTATTTCTTCTCTTTTTATTCCAGTAAAACCAAATAATTTTTGTATTCTAAATTGTTTAATACTTCCATCTAGTCTTACACATGAAACCATCTCACCAGTTTTAACAGTACCATTAGCAATAGTACCCACTCCAATTCTTCCAACATAATCATTATAATCTAAAAGTGCTGGTTGAAATTGTAAAGGAGCATTCACATCTCCCTTTGGTTCAGGTATAGTGTTAATAATTGTTTCAAATATCGGGTCCATTGTATGCTTTTGTGTTGATAAATCTTCTTCATAACTACTAGTTCCATTTAATGCACTTGCATAAATTATAGGAAAATCTATTTGTTCATCACTTGCACCTAAATCAATAAACAACTCAAGTACTTCATCTATTACTTCACTAATTCTTACATTTTCTCTATCAACTTTATTAATAACTACTATTGGTTTTAAATTAGCCTCCAACGCTTTTTTAAGAACAAATCTTGTTTGAGGCATAGTACCTTCTCTAGCATCAACTAGTAAGATTACACCATCAACCATATGCATTATTCTTTCTACTTCTCCACCAAAGTCAGCGTGTCCTGGAGTATCAACTATATTAATTTTATAATCTTTATAATGTACACCAGTAGTTTTAGCTAAAATTGTTATTCCTCTTTCCCTCTCTATATCATTTGAGTCCATTACTCTTTTATCATGTGTTTCATTTTCTCTAAAAGTTCCACTTTGATTTAATAATTCGTCTACTAATGTAGTTTTACCATGATCAACGTGGGCAATTATTGCAACATTTCTTAATTTCATACTTCTTTCACTCCTTAAAAACCTAGTGTATTATATCACTAAATAGGTATTCTTGTAAAGAAAAATGTAACAATTTTGTTACATTTAACATTCAGATTTCTATTTTAATTTAACTTTTCTTCCAATTTTTCAGTTATGTTAATAAAGAATTCTTTACTCCAAGTATCCAAACTATCACTATTTTTAACAAATGATATAACATCTTCTTTCGCTTCGTCATAATTAATCTCATTAAATTTATTTATTAACATTTCTTTCAAAATATCAATATTGAATTTATCATTTTCTTTAATATAATCTGACTCTAATAATTTATTTCTAAGTAAATTCATATTAACTTTAATATCATTCGCAATAAAAAACACATAATCAAACAAATCTCTTCCTTTGACTCTACTTTTCCAACCTCTACACAATATTGCATGTATTTTACCAGCAAATAAAGACTCTTTATCATATAGTTTTATTACATGCGCTCTTGGAAGTAATTTATATTTATCTTCATAAGTAGCACCCATAGGTGGATTTATATCCACTTCAAATTTAATTTTAATATCTTTTAACAAACTATTATATTTAGTATTTTCTTCATTAGGAAAAAATTTAAGAATATGTTCTATTGTATCTCCCTTTAAAAAGGCGGATGTTATATTAGAATGAACACTTTTTTCCTTCGTTTTAATTTCCAAATTTAAACCATAAGCGTTTAATTCTTTTTCAATATAATTAAAGTATTCCGATAAATCAAAATTTATATTTTTATTTAATAAAGCAAAGTCTAAATCTTCAGAAAATCTATCTAAATTATAAAATATTCTAAGAGCTGTACCACCATAAAAAGCGGCATCCTCAAAAAAATTTCCTCTAGCTAAACCACTTAAAACTATCTCTTGAATTACTTCCTTTAAAGCGTTAACTTCATCACGAGTATTTTTTATTTCATACTTAGACAACATTTGACTAATCACATTGTTCATTTTTTCCCCTCCTCATATACTTAGCTAAAAGTTCTATATTAGTAGAATGATATAATTTACTTAATTTATCAATTACATCTCTATCTAATTTTTCAAATTCTTCTTCGTCAATTCTTAAATCATTAAAAAGCATAAACTCTAAATTTTTATAATTTTTAAGTGGAAATAAAGTATATAACTTATCACATAATGCTTTTTCAGGTGTTGCCATTTGATATGAATAATCCCCCTCTACTTTTAAAAGAATTTCTTCTGGATAAGCAAGTGTTGGCACATCTCTATAAGTAAATGTTCCATAATCTGTTTTATATATTTTCTTTTTCTTTTTTCCACATGTAGCACATGTAATAACAGTTACCCTTTCAGGAATAAGACCATACTCTTGAAGTGCATACTCAAAAGAAATATAAGAAGGCCCATATATACTACCAGCAAGTAAATAACCCGGAGTATTTTTTTCAGTTTCATATAAACCATTTACAACTTTATATAGTTTATTTTCCTTAATAAGTCTACTTATTTTATTATTTTTATTAGAATATTCGCCTAACTTACTTTTAATAAAATTATTAGAAATTACCATATTTTCACCTCTAAATACCATTATACGGTATTTTCTGGTGAAAATCAAGTGTTTTTCTATTCTTTTACAGCCGTTTTCTTTAACTCACTTTCTAAATATTCTAACCCTAAACTCTCAGCTAATGTTTCTTCCCCGCTATATAAATCAACTCCAAAGCCAAGCTTATTATCTTTAACACTTGCCCCTATACTAGATAATATTGTAGGATACATATCATAATTAGTAAATACCCTATTTTTATTATTAGATATCTTTTTACCACTATTTATAAACACATTATAAATACTTCTTTTATCACTATCATATCCATTAAAATAACTATTTTGCATTGTATAATGGTCTCCTAGTAATACAATAGTAGTATCTTTATAAAAATCTTGTTCTTTAACCCAATTAACAAACTCCATTATCTGTTTACTAGAACAAGCATAAACATTAGACAATTGGTCTTCAAACTCATTCTTACACTCACTATCTAAATATCCATCTTTAAAATGAGTATCCATTGTATACATAGTAACAGCAAATGGTTCTCCTTTTTTAGCAGTTTCTAATATCTCTTTTTTAGATATCTCAAACATCTTCTTATCTTCAATACCCCACCACTCAAGATAACCTTTAGGAACATAACCCTTTTTAATCATCTCATTATAATCAACTATTTCATAATCTCCATGTAATTTATAATATTGATCAGTCGCTGAAAAATTAATATCAGTTCCCTGTATAACTTTCAAATTATAGCCATTATCTTTTAATATATCCCCAAGTGTTTTAACTTCAGGCATAATCTTATTTTTACTATTGTATCCACCAAAAAACTTAATATCTACAGGTGTTCCACTTGAACTCGCTACTAAACTAGCCATCGTAAAACTACTCACTGTTAAATTTTTCCCACCACCTAATTTATCAGTATTAGAAAAGTTATCATTTTCTAGTGCGAGAGTTTCTAACTCTGGTATTCTTGATTTATTAAACAACCCACCGTTTTCTTTACTCATCAAACTACTCTCAACACTCTCTAAATATACAAGAATTAAATTTCTCTTTTTACCTTTAAAACTCACATTAACTTTATTAGTATCTTTATAATATTTATATATATCACTCTTTTTAATTTTATTTATAACATAATCGTCAAACTGGTAACTATGTAGTGTTAATAACACACAAAAACATAGTAAACTTATAGCATATATTTTAATAAATTTCTTAAAAGCAAAACACTCAAAATGCTTAACTAAAATTATAGGCAAAACTGTTACAATTATAGAAAGCAAAGCAAAAGGAATGCAAGTTATTATTGTATCCATCACAACTTTAATACTGCCACTTCCCGCTTTACCATTAAATAAATAATATGTTAATTGATAAAAATTAGAGTTAAGCATTACCTTTTTAACATAATAAACTGCACTCAATAAAAAATTTGAAATAATAATTAACACTATAAACACTGCCATAAGCTTCACCTTTTATATGCTATATTCTATCAAATTTCACACAAAAATAAAAGAACATTATTTAAAATTGTGTATCATTTAAGTAATTCACATAAATAATGTTCATATTTATTATGTTTCTTTTTTATTCTTTTATATTCACTAATATTATTAACTAAATTATTTACTCTCTTTTCATAATAATTGATAAGAAAATCAGTTGACTGGTCATATTTTCTACCATTAAATTTTATATTCTTTAGTGCATATTGTTTAGGAGTTAACCCGCTTTTATTATAGTCTTTTAACATTCCTTCATTAATTATAAGTAATATTTCTAACTCTGGCTTTGTACAGAATTTAAAAATTCTAGATTTAGATACATAATCTTTTAAATCTAACAGAACCTTAACTTCGTCACTTTGTTTATCTTGGGTTCTGTACACAATAATTTCATCATTATAATGCTTAATTTCTGTTTTAATTACCGGATGAGTTAATTGTCTTACATTGTAAGGTCTTCTACCAATTAAATCTTCCCTAGTAAGAATTAATTTATTATTATCTATTAACAAATTCACAAGTGCTTCTTCATTTTTGCCTTCACATA
>CAVITD010000033.1:768-7558 GCA_963645645.1 uncultured Eubacteriales bacterium | reverse complement strand
TAATACGTCATAGGGTGAGCGAAGCGAATTCATTTACCCTTGACGTATTATTTTTGTTATATAAAATTTAAAAACAAAAGAAGAAAAGAAGAAGAAAATAATAAGAAAAAGAATCAAAAAAATATCGTTTTTTTACTAACATTTTCAAAAATTATTGACAAAATAATTTTTTTTTGTTAATCCTTTTAAAAAGATAAACATATAATAAATAAGGAGGCAATTAATGGAAACAGAATTAAGTAATATAGTTAGTGTGTTAGGTAATTATAATGATATTCCAACTGAATTAACAAGTGAAACTGTAGTTGTTAGCATGATAGATGGGTTAACTATTACTAAAACAGCTGATAAGGTTAACTGGGCAGATGGGGTTCTTACTTATACAGTAGTTATTAAAAATGAGACTGAAAAATCTTTTACTACACCAGTTATAACAGATATCTTAAATCCTACACTCGTTACTTTTGTTAGTGATAGTGTTACAGTAGATGGCACTAAAATTGAGACAAGTAAGTATACTTATGAAGCTAGTAGTGGTACACTTACTATTAATTTAGACGATATCGCAGCAAGTGGGAGTAGTACTATTACGTTTCAAGTTACGAAAAAAGCTTAATGGATATTTTGTATTAAAAAATGTGTGTGAAGTATCTTCAAAAAACGTGTCATATATAAGTAATGTTTGTATAGTGACTAGTATTATAAGAAGACTAGATAAAAATGACTGTTCTTCAAGATTTTGGAGATTATAAAAAAGTAAGCAATTTTTAATAGTTGTTTACTTTTTTATGCAAAAAAATTGAGGACTTACCTCAACTTTAGAATTTGTTACAGCAGCCTTCATTAACATTACAAACTTCGTTTTCTTCACAGCAAGTATAACAAGGGCTATAAGTATGTCTATAAATATGATGGTTAATTATTCTAGTATTAATTGGACATACGTGTGGAACTTCATGTAGTATTTCCCTATGAATAACCCTTTCTTGTGGACACTCATAAACTAGTGGTGTTACCATTCCAGCTATAGGTGTGCTAGACATATCTGTGTAATTACTTTTTGTTTCTTTGTATGTTTCTTTATTTGTCTCAACTTCATAATTAGCATACATTCCAGTATTTTGATACACTCTTCTTCACTCCTTACAATAATATCATATGTAAGGTTATCTTTTTTGTATGGGTAATTACCTAAATATTAATTTTTTTACTCCTTTTTCGCAATGTTCAAAAAAGTATTTTTGGTTTTGTATATTCATAAATTACTGTGTCTTTTTCTTTTAAGTTATATTTTTCTATACACATCTCGTTAAAATATTTTCTTTCTAACTCTACTTAATCCCAGCACACTCCCATTTTGTCTTTTATAGTCTTTTCTTTACTACTAAGAGTGTAATGTTTTGGTAAGTCTTTGTTTTCTGATATATCCTTGTTTTCATAAAGATAGCCATAACTTATATCTTTCATTTTTAATAATACATCATTTATTTCTTTCATACACTTTCCTAAAATGGCATTTTCATATTACCATTTGATAGTTGTTTCATCATCTTTTTCATTTCTTCAAACTGAGTAAGAAGTTTATTTACTTCTTGTACGCTTGTTCCACTTCCCTTAGCTATTCTTTGTTTTCTACTTGCTTTTAGTATTTCAGGATGGGTTCTTTCATATGGTGTCATAGAAAGTATTATTGCTTCTATTCTAGCCATTATTTTAGGGTCTATACTGATGTTATTAAGTCCCATTTTTCTTGCTCCTGGAAGTAATTTCAAGATATTTTCAAGTGGACCTAATTTCTTAATTTGTTTTAATTGAGATAAAAAGTCTTCTAAATCAAAGTTACCCTTTTTCATTTTCTTAGCAGCAATTTTTGCTTCTTCTTCATCTATAACAGAACTAGCTTTTTCAGCAATACTAAGAATATCACCGTAGCCTAGTATTCTATCCGCGATTCTTGATGGGACAAACTCACTTAGCCCGTCTAACTTTTCAGAGTCTCCTATATATTTAATAGGAATATTTGTAAGATGTCTTAAACTAAGAGCTACACCACCTTTTGTATCTCCATCCATTTTTGTTAGTATACAACCAGTAAGTGGAAGTTTTTCATTAAAGCCAGTTATCACGTTAATTGCATCTTGTCCCATCATAGCGTCTATCACTAGTAGTATTTCACTAGCGTGTACTTCATTATTGATGTTTACAAGTTCTTCCATCAACACCTCGTCAAGTTGTAAACGGCCTGCTGTATCTATAAGAACATAGTCGTAACCTTTACTTTTAGCGTATTCTATTCCACGTTTTGATATCTCTACTGGATTACCTTTACCTTCTTCGTATACTTCAATATTTAAACTTTTTCCAAGAGTTTTAAGCTGTTCAATTGCGGCTGGACGATAGACATCACACGCGATAAAAATAGGTTTCTTGTTAAACTTCTTTCTAACTAAATTGCCTAGTTTTCCTGTAGTAGTAGTTTTACCACTTCCTTGTAAACCACACATTAAAACTATAGTCATGTCATTATTCATGATTAATGGACTTTCGTCACTTCCTAGAAGTTCTACAAGTTCTCGCCTTAAAATGCTTACAAACACTTCTCCAGGTTTTAAGCTTTTTGTAACGTTTTCTCCTATTACACTTTCTTTTACTTTATTTACAAATTCTCCAACTATTTTATAGTTGACATCAGATGCTAAAAGCGCTAGACGCACCTCCCTTACCATTTCACTTATATTATCCTCTGTAATTGTACCATACCCTTTTACCTTTGATATAATACCATCTAGTTTTTCACTTAAATTATCAAACATAATGCACCTCTTTCTGTACATCTAATATTATACCTTAAATTTAGTTTAACATCAATTATGAAAGGTATAAAGTTTTTCATAAAAATTAAATAGTGACCTTTACTTTTCTACTAAAAGAGTGTAGAATATTTAGTCAAAGGTGAGGATATTATGAATTATAAGAAGACTTTAGCTGGAGTTCTAGCCGCATTAATTACTTTAACAGGTTGTAGTAAGGAAGAACTTAATGATTTTGTTCATAGTGTATCAAATGATACTGAAGTTATTGATACAAATAAGGATTATGTAGAAGAAGAAAATGTTACTGAAGTGATAAGTGAAGAGGAAAATGTAGGAAGTGTGGAATGTGAAATTCAAGAAAAGGAAGTAATGTACTTGGGTTATATTAAGAATGATACAATGATATATGACGATACTTTTGAGACTAATGTTATTAGTGAAATTGGAAAATTTCAAAAGGTGGTTATAACTAAGGAGACTGATTACTACTATTTAACTATAGATGAGAACGGTATAGTTGGATTCATCAATAATGAAGACGTGGGTATTCTTCCTGATATGTTTGTGGAAGTTGATATTAGTAGTCAAACAGTGAATTTTTATATGGATAATGAGTTATATATGACTACTCCATGTGTTACAGGTAATGGTGGAATTCATACTAGAATGGGATATTTTGAAATAGCTTATAAAGCATATGACACATATTTAAAAGGTCCTGGATATAAAAGTCACGTATATTATTGGATGCCATTTGACCAAGCAATAGGTTTACATGATGCTGATGGATGGAGAAGTGAATATGGTGGAGACATTTATTTAACAAATGGAAGTCATGGGTGTATAAATATGCCTTTTGAGGCTGCGGAAACAATATATAATAATGTAAGTGCTGGCACTAAAGTATTAGTGCATAAATAAAAATAGTGAGTTTGTTTCACTATTTTTGTTTGCTTGTTGAACCAAAACCACCAAGTCTTTCGCCTGTTGCATTATCTGTATCAGTTATTAAATATTTCATAAATATTGCTTGACCAATAACGTCGCCTTTATGTATAACTACGTCTTCATTAAAATAGTTATAATATGCATACATAAAGTGTCCATCGTTATCAGGATTATTATAATAGTCAGCATCAATTATTCCAACACTATTTGCTAAGACTAGTCCTTTTTTTCCAGGATTACTTGACCTGTTGACTAACATAAAGAATTCATCATTCTGACAATATGCCTTAAGTCCTGTTTTAACCAAAGTTGGTTTCATACCTGGCTTAAATGGTGGAATAACTGTGTCTTCTATTGCTTCAACATCATAACCTGCACTATATTTAGTTTTTCTAACAGGCATGTTAACTTCCATATTTTCGTAACCTTTGGCTACTTCAAACCCTCTCTTTTTCATAAGCACTTTCTAGTAATACAATACTTCCTTTCTTTAAACTTTTTTTTATATCTATTACTCTTTGATTAGACGAACCTCTATACATTAAATTAAAGTCGTGTAACTCATCCACATATTGTCCATCAACTAAAACATCTATATAGTTTAGTATTTCTTTTCCAGTTAAATCTTTATCATACAAGAACCCTGTCCAAACCCACAAATCTTTATTAGGAAATCTCCATTTAAATGCACTTGCAAGTTTTGTTGATGCCTCTATATTAAGTGGATGAAGTGGCTCACCTCCTAAAATAGATAAGCCTTTTATTACTTCATTATCACACAAATCTAGAACTTTATTAATAGTTTCATCAGTAAATTCATGTCCTAACTTAAAGTCCCAAGTTTCTTTATTGAAACAATTCTTACAATGGAAAGCACACCCCTGCATAAATATAGAAACTCTAATTCCTGGTCCATCAGAAATATCCATTTTTCTAATTAAGTTATACCTTGCCATTATTTTTCTTCCTTGTCTTTTTTAGTAACATTTTCTTCTTTATTGTCTATATGTAAAACTCTTTCTTTAATTTCTTGAGTTCTTCCTTTATTCCAGAAATTAGTACCAATATAACCACAAGTACGTCTTGCTACATTAAGTTTGTTATGGTCTCTATTTCCACAGTTTGGACAATACCATTCCATATTATCGTCTATTAATATTTCTCCAGTATATCCACATTCTTGACAGTAGTCACTCTTTGTATTTAACTCTGCATACATAATATTGTTATAAATAAATGTTATTACTTCCATAACTGCATCTAAGTTGTTGCTTAAATTTGGTGTTTCTATATAACTAATTGCTCCACCTGGACTAAGTTTTTGGAATTCACTTTCTAGTTTTAATTTAGTGAACGCATCAATTTCCTCAAATACTGGAACATGATATGAATTAGTAATATAGTCTCTATCTGTTATACCTTTAACAATACCAAATCTATCTTTTAAGCATTTTGCAAACTTATAAGTAGTTGACTCAATTGGGGTTCCGTAAACACTATAGTCAATGTTTTCAAGTTCTTTCCATTCTTTACATTTAGCATTCATTTTTTCCATAACTTCAAGAGCAAATTCTTTACCTTTTCCGTTGTCTGTGTGAGAGTGTCCTGTCATATATTTAACGCATTCATAAAGTCCTGCATAACCTAAACTTATTGTTGAATATCCGTTATGTAATAACTCATGAATACTTTCTCCCTTTTTAAGTCTTGCTAAAGCACCATGTTGCCAAAGAATAGGCGCTACGTCGCTTGTTGCCTTACTTAAGCGTTTATGTCTAATTTGTAAAGCTTTATGACATAACTCAAGTCTTTCTTCAAATATGTGCCAGAACGCGCTCATATCTTTATCACTTGATAAGGCTGCATCAACTAAGTTAATTGTAACAACACCTTGATTAAATCTGCCATAGTATTTAGGTTTACCGTTCTCGTCAACATAAGGAGTTAAGAAACTTCTACATCCCATACATGGATAACAGTTACCATTACCATTTTTATCAATTTTTAATTCTTTCATTATCTTTTCACTGATGTAGTCTGGTACCATTCTCTTTGCTGTACATTCTGCTGCTAGTTTAGTTAAATAGTAATATTTGCTATTTTTATTAATGTTATCTTCTTCTAACACATAAAGAAGTTTTGGAAATGCTGGAGTAATATATACACCTTGTTCATTTTTCATGCCTTGTATACGTTGGTGCAAGAACTCTTCTATTATCCAAGACAATTCTTCTTTGTATTCTGTAGTCTCTCCTAAGTACATACATACACTTAAGAATGGTGCTTGACCATTTGTTGTAGTCATTGAATTAACTTGATATTGGAAAGTTTGTACACCATCCACTATTTCTTTTTTAGTATCTTCCATTGCGAATTTTTCACATTGTTCTTTACTTAATTTTCTCTTTTTATATTTGTCTAGATATCTATTATAACTTTCTCTAACAAAAGGTGCTAGATGTGTTAAAGTTATTGTAACACCACCATATTGACTGCTACTAACTGCTGTAATTATTTGAGTTGCAATTGTCATGGCTGTTAAAAATCTATGTGGTTTTTCTATCATTACTCCATTAATGCTAGTTCCATTTTGTAGCATATCTTCTAAGTTTACTAAGTCACAATTATGTAGTGCATTTTGTGCAAAGTAGTCAGCGTCGTGAAAATGTATTATACCTGCATCATGTGCTTCTACTATATCTTCTGGTAGTAAAAATCTTCTTGTTATATCAGTACTTGTAATACCTGCTAAATAGTCTCTTTGTGTTGTTACTACTTTAGCATTTTTATTTGAATTTTCTGTATTCCAGTACTCACTTTCTCCATCAATTAACTCTTTTATTGACTGGTCAGTTGTATTACTTCTTCTTACTAATTCTCTAGTATATCTATAAGTAATATAATGTTTTGCAAGTTCATACTTTCCTTGACTCATAAGTTTCATTTCTATGATGTCTTGAATATCTTCTACTAGTATTCTCTTTTTGCCAAGTTTCTCTATATATTTAATAATATTTTTAATTTGAGTA
>CAVITD010000033.1:0-704 GCA_963645645.1 uncultured Eubacteriales bacterium | reverse complement strand
AGTACTACTTGCTTGATCTTCTTCCTCTACTTCATTGTTTGCTTTCATAATAGCTTGTTCAATTTTCTCTGGACAGTAGTCTACCATGTGTCCGTCTCTTTTAATTACCTTCATTTTGTTTACCTCTCTCTTATCATTTTTATAAGTCAATTATACAACATCATATATAAAAGTTAATGTTGCAATTGCAACAATTACAGAAATTTGATAAAATAATTTTAGGTGATGTAAAATGAATGAATTATTTTATAATATTAGTGAAAAAAGTAGGGAAAAATTATTAACATATTTAGAGGCTATAAGCTATAAATATCCGAAAAATAAGGAAATTTTAACTAATATAACTAATGTTAACTTTATGTGTATAATTTTAAGTGGACACTTACAAATAGTAAGAAATGACGTTGAAGGTAATAGAACTATTGTTGAAGACTTTTTAGAAAATTCGTTATTTGGTAGTCTTAGTTATCCACTTAAAAATGAAGAATATCAAGTGATTACTAAGGAAGAAACAAGAGTTGTAATAATAGACTTTAATTCAATTTTAAATATGAAAGAAAATCGTTTTAATTTTTATAGTCAATTTTTAAAAAATTTAATAAATATTCTTACAAATATAATAACTAAAGCAAATGAAAGAATTGAAGTCTTATCAAATAAAAGTATAAGAGATAAACTTCTTGATTATTTTAGAATATTGAGTA
>CAVITD010000032.1:0-5047 GCA_963645645.1 uncultured Eubacteriales bacterium | reverse complement strand
GTATTAGTATACTTAAGTACTTTCTCATTATATTCTTTTCTAGAAACACTTATGTCTTCTTCTATAGTTTTTAACTCGTCTATTAATTTATTAAAGCTTTTATCACTCTTAAGTTCAGGATATTTTTCATTTAAAATAAATATCTCTTTTATGTTTTTATCAAGTAGTTCATTATTTAAAATACTATCTTCTTTAGTATCAGACTTTATTACTTTATTTCTTGCACTGACTACACTTTTTAAAGTATTCTTTTCATGGTTAGAGTATCCTTTTACAACACTTACTATGTTAGGTATTAAGTCACTTCTTCTTTTTAAATCTACTAATACATGACTCCAACTTTCTTCTACTTCGTTATGTAGTTTAGTAAGTTTATTGTATACTTTAATTATGTATAAAATTGGTATTAATGTAACAACGCCTGCTAGTACTATTTTTAGCGCTTGTAAAGTTATTCCTAAAGTGTTATCTACCTTTTTATTAATGTTATTTATTTCTTTGTTCTTATTAGTTTCTAACATATCTAGTTCATTTTCTTTATTGATGTCATTTTGCTTAATAAGTGAATTTTTATTTATAATGTATGGTGTTAACTCACTCTTCTTGTTAGTTTCAAGAGTACTCACTTCTTTATCAAGTTCACTCTTTAAATTAGATTTTTTACTTTCTAAAGCTTTTTGTTCATCATATAAAGTATAATACTTTTTAGAAAATCCATTTCTCATAAACTCTTTGTTTACTTCTGCTTTCTTATCACTTATTTTGTCTAATAAGTCTTTTTCTTCTGTTTCATATTTTTCTTTAGCATCACTTATAAGTTTGTCATATTTCTCGTTAATGCTTTCAATATCTGGGTCATATTTTTCATTAATTTTAGTTTCTTCTTTAGAGTATTTATCGTTTACTTCAGTGATTTTATCAGAGTACTTCTTGTTTACTTCACTAATTAAAGCATTTTTTTCTTCATAAGTTAACTCTTTTACATCTTTTAGTTTGTTAATCTCTTTTACACTAGGTATTACTAAAAATAAAAGAGCAAGCTCAAAAACAATAATTACATCTAACACACATAATATAATTCCTCTATATTTATCCTTCATATCACTATCCTCCTAGATAAATTATATCATTTATTTATAAAGAAAAAAAGTCATAAGTTACTTTTTTAAAACTTTTTGACTTTTAAGTATTTCAGATATATATGGTAAATATTCATTCTTTACAGTAATCACATCATATTCCCAAATATACAGGTTGTCATCTGTTATTTCTGAATGACTATTATAGGCACTTAAATATTTAACTTTCTCTTTAAAGTTAGCAACATAATTAGTACATTTAGTAAGTTCTCTCATTCTAACAATAAGAGCGTCTCTTGTACCAGAGTCCACCACATGATTAATAAATACTTTTTCTTTAATTTCTTCTAAATCAATATTATCTAAAAACATTTTAATTCCCCCTCAAACAAATATGGCGTTCCCGAGAGGATTTGAACCTCCGACCTACCCCTTAGGAGGGGGTTGCTCTTCCAGCTGAGCTACGGGAACACTACATACATTATACCACTAAAAAGTTATTTTGAAAAGAAAAAAAGAAAGACCTAGCTTTCCTTAATATGTACATCTAATTGGTTATAAGGTATTTCTATACCACTTTTATCAAATGCATCTTTTAAGATTTTGTTAAACTCTCTTTTAACATTAAAGTATTTATACGGCTTAGTAGTAATACAAACTTTGTATATTATAGAACTACTAGTAAATGAGTCCACTCCAAGAAGTGTCATCTCTCCTACTACGTTTTCTATTTTACTTACTTTAGGTATAAGACTTTTTAAAACTTTTTCAAGTTCATTTATATTAGTATCATAGCTTACTTCAATTCCATAATACAAGTTAGTATTAGCTTCACTATAGTTAGTTATACTTGAAATATTAGAGTTAGTTATTGTATACACATCCCCTTCTGCACCTTTTAGTTTAGTAGTTTGTAGTCCTAGATTAATAACTTCTCCAGTAAAATCATTTATTTTAACAAAGTCTCCTACATTATATCTGTTATCTAATATAATAAGAATACCTGCAAGCATATTTTTAAGAGTATCTTGTAAAGCTAAACCTATTACAACAGTAAATATTCCTAAACTTGCTATTATATTTTTAGTGTTTATTCCATATAACTCTAGTATCATAAGAAGTACTATAACTATAATAATATACTTAAATACACTATTGAATAGTTTTATAACAGTATCTTCCTTTTTATGGTTCTTTCTTTTATTATTCTTGATTATCTTTGTAACCAAGTTACTTAGCATACTATTAAGTAGGTATCCAATAAATATATAGATAATTGGACCCCAAAACTTAAAACTTAGTAAAAATTCCATCACTTTTTTTAATATTTCTTCCATTATTACCTCCAAAAAATAGCCACATTTTATGGCTATTCATTATTTTTAAAATCTAATCTGTCCATTTCTTCTATTACTTCAAGTTGTCCTTCAATAATAGCTCTTAATCTTTTTTTCAGTAAAACAACATTTCTTTTTAATCTATCAGCGTCATCATTTGCTTTTTCTGCTTTAATAAGTGCATCATTTATAATTCTATTAGCGTTTCTCTTTGCCTCATTAATTAAGCCTTCTGCCTCCTGTCTTGCTACTCTCTTAATTTCATCTCCAGCACTTTCAGCACTAAATAAAGCTCTATTTAAAGTACTTTCTAGTTTCTCATACTTTTCCAAGTTAGCCTTTAAATCTTCTATCTTTTCATCTTTCTGTTTTACTTCAAATAAAAGACGCTCATATTCTTTGATAACTTTATCTAAATATGATTTAACTTCGTCTTTATCATAACCTCTCAAAACTGTTTTAAAACCATTCATAAGATCGCCCTCTTAAATGACTATTCCATATAGTCTTCTTGAATTTCATTTTCTTCAGTAATTTCTCCCTGAACATCTATATTTTTAGGAGTGCATAAATATATTCCGTCTCCTATCTTTTGTAAATCCCCATTAATAGCATACAATGTTCCACTCAAAAAGTCAATTATTCTTTTTGCTTGGTCTGTAGTTACTCTCTTAAAATTAACTACTACACTATTTCTAGCTTTTAAGTGATCTGCTATTTCTTGACTTTCACTATAAGCTCTTGGCTCAACTAAAATCATTTTACCAGACTTATTAGAATTATCACTACCAGTACTATAATACTCTTCTGTGTTATCTAGCTTGTCATCTTCTTCTGTTTCAAAAATTTTAAATTTTCCAAATGCCATATCTTTCACTCTCTCTTATCATAAATTATTTTATCATAAAAATTAAACATAATCAACTAGTTTTACACGAATTTTTAATTTTGATAATCACTCAAATACTTATTTTTAAACTAGTATTACACATAATAAAATAGCCCTTATAACTAGCATAACTCTTATAATAGTAACACTTTTCTTACTTTCGGACACTTTTTAAAAATTATATAATAATTTTAATGAGTTTGCTAGTGATATGTCTAATTATTTTAAAAATTGTTAAACATTATTGCTACTGATTACATTAAAAATCATATTCACAAGTTAAAATGTGGTTTCTGGTTGTACCTTTAAAAATACTGTTTTATCGTTTTTTTAGGTATGATTTTCTTATAATCGGACGAACATTATGCTCGTTTTATCCCAGTGTTCTCGGGCGTTTAGCAAGAAATGTCCGTATCTAAGAAGCAAATATACTTATAAAACTTACTAACAATATTACTATACTTATTTTTATATACCTCCTAGCATCCACTTGATGTTGACTGTATTTGATATGGATTATCTGCAGTTCCATCTCCACTAGACCAATACACACATGATTTAAGAGATATTACAGGTCTTACACCAAGTGGACCAGCATCATCTTCTTCTAAAGTAGTTGCCGAAACTGAAAATTGTCTAATATATTCACCTAATTTTCCACCAGCATAATAGTAAACATAAGCAACAGTTCCACTATAATATCCAGGTGTCATTAGCCACCACCAAGCATCACCTGTAGAACAAGTATTAGCACTATTTATATAAAAATACGCAGTTGCTATCGTTGTCCATAAGCCACCACCAAAAACTATTTCATCAGCTGTCATTAATGCCACAGGATAAGTTAATTTACCATTTCCAGTACTAGTATCTACTGTAAATTTATCACTAGTGTTTGAACAATCATATGATGGAGATGTATTAGTAACTAACCTTGTAGAAGCAGAATAATAAAATTTAGAACTTGTACTGTAAGAACCATCAGTTATACTCCTATCATTGCAATATATAGCTGTTGTACTAATATATTTATTATAACTTGAATATAAATTACTTTTATACCAATTATCTACTATAGTTTTAATTGGACTATTTGTAGTATTATTTCTATTACTTGATAATGAACCACTTGAACCATACATATATCCTACATACATTGGATCACTATCAGTGGAATTATATGCAACATTAGAAGATATTACCGCACTTGTACTATCTGCACTTGTTCCATGATATAAAAGCCTAATACTCCCATCTGCATTTGTTCTTATTATTCTCCAGTAGTATCCTCCAAATTTAACCCAGTTATCAGTAGCTCTTCCTGCAAAATAATACACTGTAGTACCATTTTCTGTGCTAGTATACAAAGTTTTTGTATTAGTTGTAATATAATATGTATTTAAATCTGTTCTAGCTCCTGGTCTAGTAGATTTATCAGACAATAATTTTGCCAATAATGTCGTACCAGCTGCTTTGAACGATATAGTACAATTTTTAGCACTCGTTACATTTTTTATTGTGTAAGTTGTTCCTGATAATGTTCCACCACATGAATTTGTTGTCATTGTAGTACTATAGCCTGAATTAGGACTTACTGTAAAGGATGCAGAACTATTATAATTTACTGTTTTAGTTCCTCCACCTGAACCATTATTAACAGTTAAGGTTACAGAATAACTATTTATTGTTGCACTTAGTGTCTTACTAACTGCACTTGTACCCATCGTACCACTACAAGGACT
>CAVITD010000031.1:0-11567 GCA_963645645.1 uncultured Eubacteriales bacterium | reverse complement strand
TATTACTTTAATGGAATTCTTATTACTCTTGTACTTTATTAATGTTAAAGCTTTACTAGATTTAAATGACATAAAAAAAGTTTTAGGCTTTAATGAAGAAGAAATACTAAATACTTATACTTCTTTAATTAGCAAAGGTTTAATTGAAGTGAAGGTTTTAAAAACTTCTGGTGTAGTAAGTGAAGTAATATCTTTAGATATGTTTTATGATAAACTTGTAATGAATAAAAAAAATGAAGAAAATAATACTGATATATATTCAAAATTTGAAAGTGAGTTTGGAAGAAGCTTATCTCCAATTGAATATGAAACAATTAATAGATGGCTAGAAAATGGGGTAAGTGAAGAGATTATTACAAGTGCATTAAAAGAAGCAGTCATTAACGGAGCTTGTAACTTAAGATATATTGATAAGATAATATATGAATGGACTAAGAAAGGTGTAAGACCTAAAGAAGAAGACTATAGTTTTATAGACGACTTTGACTGGTTAAATGATAGTGATGAATGAGACTGATGTTATAGTAAACAACTTAGACATTATGTATCCAGATCCTAAATGTGAACTAACATATAATAAAGATTACGAACTACTTTTAAAAGTCATGTTAAGTGCCCAGACTACAGACAAAAGAGTAAATGCTGTTACTGATATCTTATTTAAAAAGTATGACACTTTAGAGAAGTTAAAAACACTGAATTTAATAGTAGTAGAAACCTACATCAAAAGTTTAGGAATGTATAAAACTAAAGCAAAAAATTTTATAGGGGTAGTTAGTGAAATATCAAAGCTCGGTTATGTTCCAAACGATAGAGCTTACTTAGAAAGCTTACCAGGTGTAGGCAGGAAAACAACAAATGTAGTTTTATCTAACTTATATAATGTAGAATGTGTAGCAGTTGATACTCACGTTGAAAGAGTTAGTAAAAGGCTTGCTCTTGCAAAAGAAGACGATACCGTTTTAGAAGTAGAAAACAAACTTACTAAGAAATTTCATAATTACAGCTTAGCTAGACTACATCACCAACTAGTTTTATTTGGTAGATACAAGTGTAAAAGTAAAAATCCAGAGTGTGCTAATTGTCCATTTAAAGAAATATGTAACTTTTATAAGAAGAAAAAACATTAAAATATACTTTATTATTCTCTAGTTTTTTGATATAATTAGTGTTAGAAAGATATGGAGTGTAATATGAAACAAATAATAACTAGTTTAGACATTGGAACAAATAGTATTAAATTAATTGTTGGCGAAATATATAAAGAAAAATTATTTGTTCTAGCAGTATCAAAAGTTAATAGTAAAGGTATTAAAAAAGGAATAGTAGTAAATGATGAAGAAGTTACTCTTAGTTTAAAAGAGGCTTTTAAAGAAGTAGAAGGTGTAATAGGTACTAAAATTAATAAAGTTATACTATGTGTACCATCATATTTTGCGTCTTTTGTTAAAAGTGAAGGGTATACTACAATTTCAAGAGATGATACTATTGTAACAGGAGAAGATATAACTAGAAGTTTACAAGCAAGTGTATATAATAGAGTTAGTCCAAATTTAGAACTAGTAAGTGTAAGTGCTATGTACTTCATAATAAATGAAAAAGAAGTAGTGTCTGACCCTAAAGGAATGGAAGCGTTTAAAGTTTCAGCAAATACTATACTAGCAATGGCACCTAAAAAAAGTATTTACCCATTAATTGCAATTCTAGAAAACTTAGGAGTAAAAGTAGTAGACTTATCATTTGGTGGAATATGCGACTATTACGAATTTAGAACAGACAAAATGAAAGATAAAAATGTTGCAGTTATAAATATAGGACACTCTAAAACTGAAGTAAGTATCATTAAAGAAGACACACTTATTAACACAGAAGTTCTTGATATAGGTGGAAGAAACATAGATAGAGATATAAGTTATATTTATGACTTAAAGTTAGAAGATAGTAAAAAGATAAAAGAGACTTTCGCAGTAGCGCACAAAGAAAAATCTAGCATGAATGATATATGTGAAGTCTTGACAAAATCAGAAGAAAATATTAAAATAAATCAGTACGAAGTAAGTGATATAGTACATTCTAGGGTAAGAGAAATACTAGAACTTTCAAAAAAACAAATTAACCTCTTAACAAAAGAGGAAATTAGTTATATAATAGTTACAGGAGGCATAACTGAGATAGATGGATTTAACTTAGTTTTTAAAGAAGTCTTTGGTAAAGATGTGAAAGTTTCTAAAGTTAGTGAGCTAGGTGTTAGAAATAACTCTTTCAGTAGTGCCCTTGGATTTATTAAATTATATGATGCTAAATTAAAGTTTAGAGAGAAATTAGCATCTACTGTAAGTGAAGAAGAACAAGAATTATTATTTAGTGAAAAGAAAAAAATAGACGATGGTAGTATAATAGGAAAAGTATATAGTTACTTTTTTGATAATTAGGAGGTTAGATTATGCAAGGTAATCCGTTAGAAATGTTACAAATAGCAAAAATTAAAGTAATTGGTGTAGGTGGAGGCGGCTGTAATGCTGTCAATAGAATGATAGAAAGTGGTCTTAAAGGAGTAGAGTTTATTGTTGCAAATACAGACTTACAAGTATTAAATACAAGCTTAGCTGAAACAAAACTTCAAATAGGTGCATCCATTACTGATGGCTTAGGCGCTGGAGCTGACCCTGAAGTAGGTAGAGAGGCTGCACTTGAAAGTAGAAACGAAATAGAAGACGCTTTAAGAGGAGCTGACATGGTTTTCGTTACTTGTGGTTTAGGTGGAGGAACAGGTACAGGTGCTGCACCAGTTATCGCCGAAATTGCTCAAGGGCTAGGTGCTCTTACAGTAGCAATAGTTACAAAGCCATTTAAGTTTGAAGGAAAGAAAAGAATGGACCATGCACTTCTTGGACTTGATGAGTTAAAGAAACACGTTGATACATTTGTAGTAATTCCAAATGATAGATTAAGAGATATAATTGATAAGTCAACTCCAATGATGGATGCATTTAAAGAAGTAGATAATGTTCTAAGACTTGGTGTTCAATCAATTAGTGATTTAATTAGTGTACCAGGACTTGTTAACCTAGACTTTGCTGACGTTAAAGCAATTATGGAAAATAGGGGACAAGCACTTATTGGTATTGGTGTTGGTTTTGGAGATAACCGCGCTATTGAAGCAGCTAAACAAGCTGTAAGTAGTCCACTACTTGAAACAACTATCAATGGTGCAACTGACTGTATTATAAATATTACTGGAGGAAACAGCTTAACATTATTTGAAGCAGAAGACGCAGCAGAAGTAATTCGTGCAGCAGCTAATACAGATATTAACATTATATTTGGTGCAGTTGTAAATGAAGCACTAAGTGACGAAGCTATAGTAACAGTAATTGCAACAGGTTTTGAAGACGAAAGTGAACCTCTTTATCAACCATATGGTGCAAATAAAGAAAAAATAGAAGTGTTAAGTAACGATGATGATGACGATTTGCCACCATTCTTAAGAAATAGAGATATATAAGTCAAGAGTTCTTGGCTTTTTCTTTAAATTTTGTGTAATAAATGTTGGAAGTAAACTATGAAAATAAAAAGTTGATGGTACATTAGTTGAACAAAAATATAGAATAAAATCTAACATAAAATAAACACAGTTCTTTATTAAAACTGTGTTTTTTGATACATTTATATATAAAAAAGCTCCCATTTCTGGAAACTTCTTTTACTATCTATTGTAGTATTCAACGATAAGTGACTCATTAATTTCAGCATTAAGTTCTTCTCTTTCAGGATATCTTACATAAGTTCCTTCTTTTTTCTTAGCATCAAATGTAACGAAATTTGCATTACTTAATTTTGACTCTAAGCATTCGTTGATAACTGGATGGTTCATAGAACTTTCTTTAACACTAATAACATCACCTGGTTTAACTTGATATGAAGGAATATCTACAGATTTACCATTAACTAGAATATGTCCATGATTAACGATTTGTCTAGCACTTCTTCTAGTCTTAGCAAGTCCCATACGATAAACGATATTATCAAGTCTGCTTTCAAGCATAATTAATAGGTTAGTACCATGCATACCTTTTTTCTTACCAGCAGCTTCGAATGTTTTCTTGAATTGCTTTTCAGTAAGACCATACATAATTCTTACCTTTTGCTTTTCAGCAAGTTGGATACCATATTCACTTAGTTTTTTTCTACTAGTTCCATGTTGTCCAGGAGCGCTAGTTCTTTTTCTAAGTTCTTTACCACTTTCTAATGTACTGAAACCAAGTCTTCTACTTTTCTTAAAAGCTGGTCCTGTATATCTTGCCATTTACTTACACTTCCTTTCATAATATTTGAAAGATAGTCTTTACTCTCATAAGTAGGGTGTTTACTTTGAACTTTCATTATTGGCTTATAACTACTAGTATAATTCGCTCAGCAAACGCGTTACTTAATAAATAAAGTCGCCATTTCTTCCATGAGATAAATTATACTAAAAAACAGTCCAAATATCAAGGTTTTTCTTTATTTTTCTTAAAAAATATGCTATTATATATGTTACGAGAGGAAAAATATAATGAAAAATAGAAAATTTTATATAGTGGACGCTAAAAATATTACAAAAGGTTATGACTTCATAAGTGATGGATATAATAGTAAGTTCACATCTAGAAAGTGCTTATGTGAAATATTCGATAGCTACGGCTTACCTAAAGAAGCTCAAGTGATATTTGTTGAAGACTTCTTATTTAAGTTTAAACTAGCTGACTCAAAAGAGTTTGTTACTGATATTAATCTTGACATAAGTAGTTTAAAATGGACTCGTACGAATGAAGGACAAACAGTGGTACATGGAAGAAGTATTAACGACTTTGACATGATTAAATTCAAAGTAAACAAAAACAACACTTGTAATTATACTGAACTATTAAGTTTCTTTAGAAAACTAGACAAACTTAACATACTTGATAACTACGTATATGCAGTAGAAGAAATTTTTAGAAAAGACTATATAATTGACGAAAAATTAGAAAATATTAAGTTACTCATAAAATAGTAGTAACTTTTTTTCATTTTATACTTTTAGAATTCTCTTCTTTGTGATAAAATAGTATATAGAGAGTAGGTGTAAACATGAGTAATAACATGGCTATTTTAATTGCAATATCTATATATTTATTAGGTTTTATCTTAATAATTGTTACTATATATTTAATGGAAAAGAATAATAAAAAGAAATTAGAAAGTGAGTTAACTAGGTTAGAGACACTTAAAAACTTAATTATTTCTAGTGGTATTCTAACTGAAATGGAAAAAGTTAAAGCTTTAATTAACAGTGAAATTTTAGAGAATATGTACAAAAAATGGGAAAAAAGATATAACACTATTGAAAAAGAAGATATTCCTAGACTTACAGATAGTCTTTTAATGTGTGAAGAATTAATAGAAAACAAAAAATACAAAGAGGCAGGATATGAACTAGCTAAAACAGAAATTGATATTTACTATGTTAAAACAGATATGGAACTACTTTTAGAAGATGTTAAAGAAGTAACCTTGAGTGAAGAAAGAAACAGAAATGCAGTTACTAAACTAAAGAGTATTTATAGGGAAGTAGTAAATAAGTATACATCAAATATTAATGACTACAAAGGAATGGAAGCAAGAATTGACCTGCAATTTGAAAATATCAATAAGTTACTCAGTGCTTTTGAAGTTGTAATGGAACAAAATAACTATGAAGAAGTAGGTAAAATAGTGCACGCTTTAGATGACTTAATTAAGAATATCAAAATAGTAATAGACGAAACTCCTACAGTAATTCTTCTTGGTAAAATGGTTATTCCTAAAAAGATAAACGACATTAAAGCTACAGCAAATAAAATGAAGAAAGATGGATATAATATTGAATACATTAATTTAGACTACAACATTGAAGAAAGCGAAAAGAAGATTAACGATATATTTGATAGACTAAAAATGCTTAATTTATCTGATAGCATATTTGAACTTAAGACAATACTAGATTACTTTGAAAGCTTATTTGGAGACTTTGATAAAGAAAGACACGCTAAAAAAGAATATGAAGAATATATGAGTAGTATTCAAAATAAATTAAATAGATTATCTTCAGTTATAAAAAATATTTATGAAGAAGTAAGCATTTTAAAAGAAACTTACGCTCTTACAAATGAAGAATTAAATACACTTGATGTGATAAGTAAAGAAATTACTAGTGAAAAAGACTCATTTAAGCAAATTAATGATAGAACTTTAACAAGAACTATACCTTATAGTAGACTAAGTAATGACTGTGAGTTAATAAGTGTTAGAATAGCAAAAACAGAAGATAAACTAGAAAGCACAATTAAGAGTTTAGGAAGTCTAAAAGAAGACGAGTACCGTGCTCGTGAACAACTTACTGAAATTAGAACTATCTTAAAAGATGCTAAGGCTAAGATAAAGAGTTACAAAATTCCAGTTTTACCTAAAAATTACTTTGTAGAATTATCTGAGGCAAAAGAAGGAATAAATGAAATAATAAGAGAGTTAGACAAAAAGCCAATTGTAATAAGTGACTTAAATACAAGAGTTGACACTGGTAGAGATTTAGTGCTTAAACTTTACACATTAAGTAGCGAGCTAACAAAAACAGCAGGACTAGCAGAAATGGCAATAGTGTATGCAAATAGATACAGAAGTAGTTATAAAGAAATGGATATGACTTTAGAAAAATCGGAAAAAGAATTTTTAAGTGGAGAATATAAGAAGAGTTTAGAAACAACATTAAATGCACTTAATAGAATTGAACCAGGTATTCATAAAAAGTTAATAAGTGCTTTTGAAAGTTAGGGAGTGGTAGTTATGGCAAAGAAGAAAGTATCAAATGAAGTAAAAACTGAATTTCCTTATACAAAAGAACTTGAGGGATTAGGTTTGATTTTAATAGGAATATTAGGTGTAGGTAGGTTTGGCCCAATTGGAAGATTAATTAGAAGTTTTGCCGTATTCTTATTTGGAACATGGTATGTACTTTTTCTTTTGATGTGCCTTTTAGTAGGACTTATCATATTAATTAAGAGAAAAAGCCCAACATATATGTCTAGCAGATTACTTGGTGTATACATTTTAGTAGTAACTCTTTTAATCTTTGCTCATGTTAAATACATAAATGATAACGACTTAAGTGGAGCTAAGATAATAGAATCTACAGTTAATAATGTGGTGGCAACATTTGATAATTTTAACATGGTTGATTTTACAGGTGGAGGAATTATAGGTGCATTACTTAGTACTGCATTTGTTAGTTTATTTGACATTACTGGAACGCTCATTGTATGCGCGGTATTTACAATTTTTGGTATAATCATGCTATTTGATATTACTTTAAGTGACGTCTTTAAATTCCTACTAAAGCCATTTAAGAAGAAACCTAAATCAATTGAAGAAATGGCAAAGGAGGGAGAAACTGAGTTAGATAATAAAGAAAATGAAGAAGATAACAAAGTAGTGATTACTAATATTAATGAACTTCCTATACAAAAACCACAAATGACACATTTAGAAGAAGTAACTTATGAAGAAAAAGAAATTAAGAATGATGAACCTTACGTTTTACCACCACTTGACCTTTTAGTTGGAAGTAAAAACAGGGGTAAAGTAGACTCAACTGAGTTTATTACTAAAAATAATAAGATACTTGAACAGGTATTTAATGACTTTGGAATAATGGGTAGAGTAAAAGAAGTGCACGTAGGCCCTACTGTAACACAATATGAAATTGAAATAAAAGCTGGTACTAAAGTAAATAAAATACTTAGTATAAATAGAGAAATTGCTCTAGCACTTGCTGCAAAGGATGTAAGAATACAAGCACCGATACCAGGGAAGAGCACAATAGGTATAGAAATACCTAACCCTAAAACTAGTGAAGTTAAAATGAAAGACATACTAGCTGGTATACCTAAAAAGTTAGATAATTCAAAACTTTTAGCGCCACTTGGACTAGATATAATGGGTAACATTCAATATTTTGAAATCAACAAAGCACCACATATGCTAATCGCAGGTTCTACAGGTAGTGGTAAATCAGTTTGTATAAATAACATAATAACATCAATTCTAATGCGTGCAAAACCTGACGAAGTAAAAATGATTTTAGTTGACCCTAAAAAAGTAGAGCTTAACTGTTATGAAGGAGTTCCACACTTAATGCGTCCAGTAGTAACTGACCCTAAAAAAGCAGCAGTAGCTTTACAAAAAGTTTGCTTAATAATGGAAGAAAGATATGAAATGTTCGCAAACACTGGTACAAGAAATATTGCAAGTTATAATGAGTATGTAGAAAAAAATAAATCTAGAAAACCAGAACTAGAAAAACTACCATTTATATTAGTAATAATAGATGAGTTAGCTGATTTAATGATGGTAGCTAGTAAAGAAGTAGAAGAAAGCATAATGAGAATCACACAACTTGCTCGTGCTGCAGGTATACACTTAATTGTCGCAACACAAAGACCTAGTACAGACGTAATTACAGGACTTATTAAATCAAATATTCCTACAAGAATAAGCTTTATGGTATCAAGTAACGTTGACTCAAGAACTATACTTGATATGGGTGGAGCAGAAAAACTTCTTGGTAAAGGAGATATGCTATTCTTACCACCTGGAGAACCTAGTCCAATAAGAATTCAAGGTTCATTTGTAAGTGATGAAGAGATAAATAGAGTAGTAGAATTTGTAAAAAGAAGTGGAGTACCACAGTATGACGAAAAAATGACTAACTTAGACAAGAGTCCACAAGAAGAACAAAAAGAACTTGAAAGTACTAGTAAAATGGATGAAGATGACCCATTATATAATGAGATAGTTGAGTTTGCAGTAAGAACTGGTAAAATCAGTGCAAGTCTTATTCAAAGAAAATACCGTTTAGGTTATAACCGCGCTGCTAGAATAATAGACTTACTAGAAGAAAGAGGCATAATTGGACCACAAAATGGAAGTAAACCAAGAGAAGTTCTATTCAAAATGAATAATGAAGAAACAGGGAGTGAAGAAGAATGACACCACATATAAGTAGTGAAAAAGAAAGTATTGCAAGTGTTGTTATCATGCCAGGAGATCCTAAAAGAGTAGAATATATTGCAAAAAATTTTCTAGATAACCCAGTACTTGTTAATGATGTTAGAAAAGAAACTGCATACACTGGCTTTTACAAAGGAAAAAAAGTAACTGTGTTTTCAAGTGGTATGGGTATTCCTTCTATGGGTATCTATAGCTATGAACTATTTAAGTTTTATGATGTAAAAGCTATCATAAGAATAGGTAGTGCAGGAAGTTACGTAAAAGACATAAATGTTAATGACTTATTTTTGGTAGATGAGTCTTATTCTACAAGTAGTTATAGAAAAGACTTCATAAAAGATAATAAAAGTATTGTAGTTTCAGATATTCATTTAAATGATTTAGTATTAGAAACAAGTAAAGAATTAAATATAAATTTAAAAAGTGGAAGAGTACACTCAACAGAAGCTTTTTATACTGAAGGTTTTAGCATTGATAATATAGTCAATGAGCACAACTGCAAATGTGTTGAAATGGAGACATTTAGTTTACTTACAAATAGTGAACATCTAAACAAAATGGCAACTTGTTTGCTTACTATAAGTGATTCATTTATTACAGGAGCGTCTCTTACTAGTGAAGAAAGAGAAACAAGCTTTAATAGTATGATAAAACTTGCATTAGAAACATCTTTAAAAATTGACTAATTTTAAGAAAAGTGAATTGCTTTTCTTTTTTTATGCCAAACTATAACTTTACATTTTTTGACACGAAAAATGCGTAAAATTTATATGTAAACCCAAAATAAAAAAAGACTTTTCGCGTTTTTTGTCGAATAAATATATTAGAGGGAATAAAATCTCTAGAAAGGTGTGAGACTATGAATTACTATAATGAAATAAAGAATATACTAGTAGACAATGCTATGGGGAGTATGTAAGAGAATATAAAAGTAATCAAAAAGACTTAGAAAGTTATTACAATGTAGGGAAACTTTTGGTTGAAGCACAAGGTGGAGAAGAAAGAGCAAGGTATGGCGATGGTCTTATTAAAGAGTATTCTAAAAGACTAACGAGTGAGCTTGGTAAAGGGTATTCCTCCTTTAATCTTAAAAACATGAGAAAATACTATTTGTTTTTACAAAAAAGCATGACAATGTCATACCTTTTCAAAAACTTAAACATAACTTGGTCAAATGTATGTGAAATTCTAAAATTAAAAGATACGAAAGAAATAGAATATTACTTAAAATTATCAAATGGGTTATGTCTTACTGCAAGGGAATTACGCACTAGAATAAAATCTAATGAGTATAAGAGACTTCCAGCGGAAGTTAAAGAAAAGTTAAAAATTAATGAAGTAGTAAGTACTAGTGAGAAAGTACCGTCGCCTGTGGTATTACAAGATTTGAAACTTGATGGCAAACTTACTGAAAAGCTAGTTCAGAAGTGGATAGACGAAAATCCAACTTCATTTTGTAAGTCTTTAGGCGAAGGCTATTCTTATATAGAAAGTCAATATAAAATTAAAATAGGATCAAATTATAACTATATAGATGTACTGCTATTTAATTATATATCTAATTCATTTGTAGTAGTAGAAATAAAAGTAACCGAATTAAAGAAAGAACATATAGGTCAAATAGAAACTTATATGAATTATATTGATGCTAATCTAAAGAAAGACTTTCACAATAAAACAACAGGGATACTTTTGGTAAGAGAGAACAACGAGTGGTTAATCAAATACATAAACAATGATGGAATATTGGTAAGAAACTATATAACAAGTGATGAAGAGTTAGTAAATATTTGGGAGGTTTAAAATGAATTATTACAATGAAATAAAGAATATACTAGTAGACAATGCTATTGGAAGAAGAGTAAGAGAATACAAAAGTAATCAAAAAGACTTAGAAAGTTATTACAACGTAGGGAAACTTTTGGTTGAAGCACAAGGTGGAGAAGAAAGAGCAAAGTATGGCGATGGTTTAGTTAAAGAGTATTCTAAGAGACTAACGAGTGAACTTGGTAAAGGTTATACTGTGACTAGACTAAAATATATGAGGACTTTTTATGAACTTGTTACAAAAGGTCCGACATTGTCGGACCTTTTCAAAAACTTAAACATAACTTGGTCAAATGTATGTGAAATCCTAAAATTGAAAGATATAATAGAAATAGAATATTATTTAAAATTATCAAATGAGTTATGCCTTACTGCAAGGGAATTACGTAATAGAATAAAGTCTAATGAGTATAACAGGCTTTCAGTGGAAGTTAAAGAAAAGTTAAAAAGCAATGAATTAGTAAGTACAAGTGAGAAAGTGCCTTCGCCTGTTGTATTACAAGATTTGAAGGTTAATGTCAAGTTAACTGAAAAGCTAGTTCAGAAGTGGATAGACGAAAATCCAATAAAATTTTGTAATGCTTTGGGAGAAGGCTATACTTATTGTGGTAGTCAATACAAAATTAAAATAGGTTCAAATTATAACTATATAGATGTACTGCTATTTAATTATA
>CAVITD010000030.1:0-4614 GCA_963645645.1 uncultured Eubacteriales bacterium | reverse complement strand
CTTTTTAACTGATGAACAAGTAATTGAAGCTGCAGGAATTGATAGTTATCCATCATTTTTAAAGACACTCAGCTTTAAAATAAAGAAGAATATAAAGACGTTACCACTTGTTAAAGACGTTAAAGTAAAGAAAAGACTTGGTTATAAAGTAATCTTAGAAGTAACTGAGTATAAAGTATTGTTTAAAGTAAGAAGTACCAATGAGTTTGTATTAGATGCAAACACCAGAGTAACAGACTTAGATATAAACGCACCTATACTAATAAACTATGTACCTGAAGAAATCACTGATAAATTGATTACTAAATTCTTACAAATAGACCAAGATATAATTTTAAAAATTAGTGAAATAGAATATAGTCCTAATTTATATGATAAAGAAAGATTTATATTCTATATGAATGACGATAATGTTGTATATGTAACACTTACTAAATTAAAAGAGTTTAATAATTATAACAAGATAAAAGAACAACTTGGAACACATAAGGGTATACTATATTTAGATAGTGGAAACTACTTTGAAATAAAAGACTGAATAAAATTGTCCTAAATCTAGCAATATATGTTAGAAAGGACAATTTTTATGTATAAGAAAGCTGTTACAATAACTGGAGTAAACACAAATAATATTAAAGTATTAACACATGAAGAGATGACTATTTTATTTAATAGGTATAAAAATGGAGACGTGCTTGCTAAAGAAGAACTTATTAATGGAAATTTAAAATTAGTATTATCAATTTTAAAAAAGTATAACATGAGAAATGAAAACATGGATGACTTATTTCAAATAGGTGTAGTAGGACTTATTAAGGCTGTTGATAACTTTGATTTATCTCATGAAGTTAAGTTTAGTACGTATGCAGTTTTAATGATAGAAGGAGAAATAAAAAGATATATAAGAGATAATAATAGTCTTAGAATAAGTAGAAGTATAAAAGATTTAGCTTATAAAATACTAAGGTTTAAAGAAAATTACATAAACACACATGGAGTAGAGCCTGATACAAATAAAATAAGTGAAAACTTAGGTGTTACAAACTATGAAGTAGTAGAAGCACTTCTCTCTTTAAAAAAGCCTGAAAGCTTGTACGAGCCAATTTATAATGATGGCGGAGACACTATATACTTGATGGATCAAATAGAAGACAAGAAAGAAAACAAAGACATAGATGGTTTAATAAGTATGAGAAAAGCATTAACTAAGATAAAAGAAAGAGATAAGAATATTCTAATAGATAGATTTATTGTAGGAAAAACACAAATGGAAATAGCAAATGAACTTAATATCAGTCAAGCTCAGGTAAGTAGACTAGAAAAAAACGCTATTAAAGGTATAAAGAAACTTATAAAGTAGGTTTTTTTTTCACTTAATTTACACATTATTAACACATACTCTTCACTAACATTTAGTAAACTTTAATTGTGAGGTGGAAAAAATGTATGTAACAACATTTAAAAGAGTAGAAAAGAAATACTTATTAAATCTAGAAGAGTATATTAACTTTATGGATAGTTTAAAAGATTATCTAGTTAAAGATGAATACTTTAAAAGTAATATATATAATATATACTTTGACACAGATAACTTTGATTTAATAAGAAAAAGTTTAGATAAGCCTATATATAAAGAAAAAGTAAGGCTAAGAAGATATGAAGGAAGTGATGTGGTATTCTTAGAAATAAAGAAGAAATATAAAGGTATAGTCTATAAAAGAAGAGTGTCTTGTACAAGTATAGAGTTTAATAATTACTTAGAAAATAAAGTTCTAATTAATAACAGTCAAAAAATGAAAGAAATAGACTACTTATTTAAGCACTACAACTTAGTACCGAAAGTATTCCTAGCATATGATAGACTAAGCTATAAATGCCTAGAAGATACAAGTGTTAGAATTACATTTGATACTAATATTAGAAGTAGGTTTGATAATTTAAGTTTGGAAGATACAGAAAGTAACGAATATTATTTTAAAGATAAGATGTATTTAATGGAGATAAAAGCATCTGATAAGTATCCGCTTAGAATATGTAAGTTACTTGATGATTTAAAGTTATATCCAGTTAGTTTTTCTAAATATGGAAGTGTATATAAACAATTTAAGGAGAGTGAGTATAATGTTTAGTAGTATAATAGATGGAAGTATTACATTAATGTCTTTTTTAGAAATAATAATAATCAGTATGGTGTGTGGTTTGATTTCAAGTAAAGTGTATCAGAAAAGTGGGTCTTTTACCAAGAACTTCATAATCACACTTTCAGTGTTACCAGTTTTAGTTAGTATGGTTATTCTTATGGTTAATGGTAACTTAGGAACAGGTATTGCAGTGATGGGATCGTTTAGCTTGATTAGATTTAGAAGTGTCCCAGGTACAAGTAGAGAAATATTAGGAGTATTCTTTAGCATGGTAATTGGGCTTGCTTGTGGAACAGGATATGTTTATTTAGCAGGTATTCTAACATTAATTGTATGCTTGTATATCCTAGTGCTTACAAAAAGTAACTTCATTACTGAAAGTGAAGAGAAAATACTTAATATATTAATACCTGAAGACTTAGATTATTCTAACATATTTAATGATATACTTAATAAATATACAAGTAGCTATAAACTAATCAAAACAAAAACAACTAACATGGGAAGTATGTATGAGTTAACTTATAAAGTTAAGATTAATGATGATACTAAAGAAAAAGAATTTCTTGACGAAATAAGAGTAAGAAATGGTAATTTGAAAGTATCAATATCTAGTAATATGCTGGAGGAAAGTCTATGAAAAAGTATCTAAAATTAATTCCAGTTTTAGTCTTATTAATTATCTTAGTTATAATTAGTGTAATAAATAATGATGTAAGTGTGACTACTTCAAATAAAATTACAAAAAGTGGAACATACACTTACACTGGAACATTAGACGAAATGATTTACGTAGATGCAAGTGGTGAAGTTAATATTACACTAGATAATGTCACAATGAGTTTTGATAATTCTCCATGTATATACATTAAAAATGGTACAGTTACTATAACTTTGGTTGGAGAAAATAACTTAAGTGATGGAGAGACTTATAATGTAAATGATGAAAAAGTAGATGCAGTAATATTTAGTAAAGATGATTTAATTATAGAAGGAGATGGTGTACTTAACATAGTATCAAATTATAAAAATGGAATAGTAAGTAATGATGTGTTAACTATTAATGATGGAGTTATCAATATAGAAAGTGTAAATAATGCTATAAAAGTAAATGACGAATTTATACTAAATGATGGAACACTTAATTTAAAAAGTGAAAACAAAGGAATAAAATCTGAAGACGTTGTTACTATAAATGATGGAGTTATAAATGTAAGCGATAGTTACGAAGGAATAGAAGGGAAAACTATTAATATAAATGGTGGAGTAGTTAACATTACTTCAAGTGATGACGGAATAAATGCAGTAGATAAGGAAAGTACAAGTGGTGAATTTCAAGCTGATGGAAGTTTACTTAATATCACAGGTGGCGTTATAACTATAAATGCAAGTGGTGACGGAGTGGACTCAAATGGGGACATAACAATGAGTGGTGGAACACTAGTAATAAATGGTCCAACTAGTAATGGAGATGGTGCAATTGATAAAAATGGGTCGTTTACTATAACGGGTGGTACTCTTCTTGCTGGTGGCTCTAGTGGAATGGCTGAAATGCCTACAAGTGGACAAAACAGTGTAATGATTAATTTTACAAATACTATAAATAATGAAACTGTTTATATAAAACAAGATAACAAAACTATTTTACAATATTCTAGTAGTAAGAAATTTAATAACTTAGTAGTATCAAGTGAAGAATTAGATAGTGGTACATATCAAATATATATAGGCGATACATTATATAAAGAATTTACAATAAACAGTACTACAACAAAAGTAAGATAACAATTGATTTTGTACTAAAAGTATGATATAAATATTATGACTGGTGCTTGGAAAACTTTAGAAGTTCCAAGTCAAGTAGTTACCTAGCTTTCTAAGTGAAAACTAGGTTTATTTTTTGTGTAAATACTTGAAAAAACAAGCGTTTTGGTATATAATTTATAAGTCTGAAAGGGATGATATAATGGAAAAGGTTTTAGTTTTTGGGCATATGAACCCAGATACTGACTCAGTAACAGCTTCAATAACACTTGCAAATTTAAGAAGACATTTAGGAGTTAATGCTGAAGAAAGGGTTTTAGGAGATATAAACAAGGAAACAAAGTTTGTACTAGATTACTTTAAAGTAAAAGAACCACGCTATTTAAACGATACTAAACTTAGAATAAAAGATATGGACTATAGAAAGAATTGTTTTATAAATGAATATTCTTCAATAATAGATACTTATAATTATATGATGGATAAAAATACTACTGGTGTACCTATAGTAGATGAAGATAAGAAGTTTGTTAGTTTAGTTACTGCAAAAGATATACTTAATAAAAGTATGTTTAGTACTGATACTTCTTTATATACTAGTTATGACAATATTTTAAAGACTCTTAATGCTATAGAAGTTGTAAGAATAAATGATACTATAGAGGGTACTATTAAAGCAGCAGCTTTCGCACATTCTACATTTGAAGAA
>CAVITD010000029.1:0-5390 GCA_963645645.1 uncultured Eubacteriales bacterium | reverse complement strand
AAAAAGAATCAAAAAAATATCGTTTTTTTACTAACATTTTCAAAAATTATTGACAGTACAGTGGACAGTTTTTGCATTTTTGATAATTTTGTCCATCATGCTGGACAGTTTTTTATAATAAAAACCTACTTGTGGTAGGTTTCGTTATTCATTATTTTGAATACTCTATAGATTTGTTCTAAAAGTATTAGTCTAAATAAGCCATGTGGATATGTTAATTTTGAAAAAGAGATTAGTTCGTTTGAGATAGATTTTATTTCGTTATCTAACCCATCACTTCCACCTATTATGAAGGTAATATTTGAGTGTCCACTTGTAAGTAGGTTATCTATTTTGTCTTTTAGTTCAATTGTTGAGTACTCTACACCTTCAATACACATACTTATTATGTAATCACTTTTGTTTATGTGAGAAAGTATTAGTTTCTTTTCTTCTATAATGTTACTATCTTTTAGTTCTATTAAATCTACTTTATGATATTTAGTTAATCTTTTCATGTAATCATTAATAGCGTTGTCTAAATATTTCTCTTTTATTTTTCCTATACATATTATTTTTATCATATGCTTACCTCGGTTAAAGTATCTTGTCTTGCACATTCGAGTGAATCAAAAATTATTCCATTTTCTTCTAATACTTTTTTGTTAGTTGATAGCGCTAAGGTAGAAGTGTTGTTTGATTCAGATACGTGGGCTAAAACTACTTTTTTGGTATTTGGGCCGATTAGTCTACTTAAGTAGCCAGCGCATAACTCATTTGATAAGTGGCCTTTATCGCTAAGTACTCTTCTTTGTAGATATTCTGGATAAGGTCCTTTTATAAGCATTTCTGTATCATGGTTACTTTCTAATATATAGTAATTTTTATTTTTTAGATATACAAAGTTTCTTTGGTTGATGTAACCAGTATCTGTTATATATACTAAGCTACATTCGTCTTTTTCTATTAAGTAACCGTTAATAGTAAGAGCGTCATGGCTTAGCGGAATTGGCTTGATTAACGTTCCATAATAGACCATTTCGTCAGTTAGGTACTCAGAGTTTTCGTACTTTTTTTCTAGACAGAAATTTTCTACTTCAGGAGTTATAAATAGAGTTGGTTTTACTTTATTAAGAAACACTTTTAAACCATAAGTATGATCTGTATGGTCATGCGTTATTAAAAGTGCGTCTATTTCGTGTGGATCTACATTAATTAAAGATAGTTTTTCTTTAATTTGTTTATAGGAAAACCCTACATCTATTAAGATTTTTTTGTCTCCTAAATCTATAAATGTAGAGTTTCCTTTTGAGCCACTACCTAGTACCACAATACGCATTTGAATACATTGTGCATGGGTCTATGTATGTTCCTTCATAGATAAGTCTGAAGTCTAAGTGTGTACCTGTACTTCTTCCTGTTGTACCCATATATGCAATTACTTGTCCTTTACTTACAGCATATCCAACTCTCATTTCGTCATTAAATCCGCTTAAGTGCATATATAATGTTTTGTAGCCTTTTCCATGGTCAATGTATATGTAGTTACCCATATCAGATGCTCTACCCATTTTCCATACTGTACCAGACTGTGCAGCATAGATAGGCGAACCATGTCCAGTACCAGATATATCTAGAGCTGGGTGGTATGAACGTGAGCCGTCAATTGGGTCTGTACGCCAACCAAAGTATGAAGTCATTACGCATGGAGTAAGTGTAGGCCAAGCCCAGTCTCCTGTTTCTCCATAGTAGTTTATAGCAAGTCCACCTTTTACAACGACTTCATTAACTACTGGGGTTATTACTTCGCTATTAATTGGTATTACTTTTGTTATTGTACCATTTATTGTTTCAGTGTAGTACTCAACTCTACTTACACCATTTTGTCCTTGTTGTTCAGTGTAAGTTGTTCCTACTACAAGTTTGTTATCGTATTTAACATCTCTTTTATAAGATACTTCTTTGTCTTCAATTAGATTATTTTCAACAACAACACTTACTATTGGTTTTATTAAGCCAACGTTTACTTCTTGTCCACTATAAAGTAGTGTGTTTTCACTTAGAATGCTTGGGTTTACTATTAAGAATTCTTTTGTATTAAGTTCGTATTCTTCTGCTATTTCTTTAACAGTTTGGCCGCCTATTACTATGTGTGTTCCTTGTGTTTCTGTTGTACCAAAAAGTAAATATTTAGATAGGTCTGTGCTGTTTGTGAAGATGTTGTCTTCTGTACTTAAGTAGCTTTCTTTTATTGTTATGTTTTCTCTTATGTTTATGTCTTTGATAGTAGAGCCTGTTGTAGTTATTTTGCTTTGTTTTCCTTCAAGATATTTTTGATAGTCTTCTTCGTTAACGAAAGCTTTTATTGTGTTTTCTATAGCTATATCAAAGTCTTTTTTGTTTAGTACTTTTAGTACTTCTTGCTTGTCTTCACTATAGTTTATTGTTATTTCGTAACCTTTTAATGTGAATGGTTCAGTGTCTTTTATTTTGTCGTATATGCTTGAAGGTGTTTCTACTTCGCCTGTGTAGGTTACTAATTTTGTTGTTTCAAGACCAAGTGGTGCATAGATTTTGTCTACACCATATTTCTTTTTTAGTAAGTCTTGTTCTTTGTCTATTAGGTCATAGAGTTTGTTTTCGTCTTCTATTATACCTAAGGACTCGCCGTTTAAGTATACTTCATATACTGTCATAGGTTGGTCACTTAAGTCTTTTCTTCCTGTACCTAATATGAATACTAAGCTTGATAATATAACCCCAAATACTACAAGTTTATAAAAAATCCTATTATTCATTATCATTTTCCTCACTTTTTAAGACATTTTTGAAGTTTGTGTATGTTCTTTCAAAAATTAAGTCTATTGTTCCTGTTCCACCACTCCTGTGTTTTGATATTATTAGTTCTGTTGGTGAAAGGGTTGGTCTATCTTTGCTTTTGAATTTGTAGTAGTCATCGCAATATAAGAACATTACGATGTCGGCGTCTTGTTCGATAGAACCACTTTCTTTTAAGTCACTCATTAATGGACGCTTGTCTTCTCTTTGTTCTACTCCACGAGATAGTTGGGCAAGTGCGATTACTGGGACTTCTAGTTCCATTGCTAATTTTTTTAGGTCTCTAGAAATTTCTGATACTTCGTTTGTTCTTTGTCCTGAGTATTTACTAGAGCTACTAATCAATTGCAAGTAGTCTATTATTATGCAGTCTAATCCTTTGTCAGAGTTTTTTAGTCTTCTACATTTACTTCTGATTTCAGAGACAGTGATACCTGGTGTATCGTCTATAAAGAATTTTGTGTCTGCTAGAAGGCTTAGTGTTTCGTTGTATTTCTTCCAGTCCATGTGGTCTAGTTTACCAGTTCTTAGTTTTTGTGAGTCTATTTGTCCCACTGAAGAAAACATTCTGTTAACTATTTGAGTAGCGCCCATTTCTAGGTTAAATAAAGCTACTGATTTTTTGTAGTTAATAGCCATGTTTGTTGCCATGTTGATAGCAAGAGCTGATTTACCCATACCTGGACGACCAGCAATTATTATTAGTTCGTTACCGTGAAATCCTGTTGTTCTTTTGTCTAGGTCGTAAAAGCCTGTTGGAACGCCCGTGATGTCTCCACCGTTTTTTGCTAAGAATTCTAGCGCTTGTTGTGCTTTGTCTAGGACTTCTTGTATTGGCTTGATTTCTTTTACCATACGGCCTGAGTTTACTTCTAGTATGCTTTTTTCTGCTGCTTCGACAATTGTGTTTAAGTCGTCTTTTTCTTCGTAGCATTCGTCTATTATTGCTGTTGATTTGTTTATTAGTGTTCTTAAGATAAACTTTTCATATATTATATCTATATAGTATGATAAGTTTGCTGGTGTTGCAACTGCGTCTATGATTTCTGTTAGGTACTCGTATCCACCAATACTTGATAAACCGTTTGGAGTTTTTGATACTTCGTTACTTACTGTTGTAATGTCTACTGCAATATCTTTGTTTCTTAAGGCTTTTAGTGTTTCAAATATAACTGCGTGCTTTTTTTCGTAAAACATTTCGCTAGTTAATTCTTCACAAACTTTGTCTAGTGCTTCTTTACTTAGGAATGCACAGCCTAAAGCATTTATCTCAGCGTCTATACTTTGTGGTTCAATTCTTGGCATTATTTACCACCAACCTTTAAGACTACATTTAGGTTTGCTACTACTTTTTTGTGTAAGTTAATTGTTACTGTATGAGACCCTAATGTGTTTAGATTTTCTCTATTAATAAGTTTTTTATCAATAGTGTAGCCTTTTTTCTTAAGTTCTTCACTTATTTGCTTAGAACTTATGCTACCAAATACTTTGCCATCGTTTCCAGTTTTAACTAAAAACTCTAAAGTATCTTTTTCTAACTTGTTCTTTATATTAGTGCATTCTAAAATTAGTTGTTCTTCTAAAGCATTTCTGTCTTTTATTTGAGTATTTAATACTTCTTTGCTCTTTGTTGAATATAGAACAGCTTTTTTATTTTTAATTAGGAAAGAACCGTATCCGTCTTTTACTTCTTTTACTTCATCTTTCTTTCCTGTTCCTTTTACATTGTCTATTAGAATTATTTTCATAAGTCCTCCGTCGTATAATTATACCAAATTTATTTATAAAATGCAAAAGTGCAAGATATTGTACACTTGCACCTTTGGGGTTATTGGGTTAAATTGTGCGTATTTTTAGCATCCGCTTGTAGTTTCTTCTATTGTGTATGGGTTACTTGCCGAGCCGTCTCCACCACTTGTCATGACACAAGATTTAAGAGATATGACTGGTCGCACGCCGCGAGCGACGTTGACGTAGTTGTAGTCCAATTCACCAGGATCGTCCGAACCGCCCACGCGGAACACGCGAGCGCCGACACCACTCCAATAGCTAGAAGACAACAGCCACCAATATGTTGAGCCTGTTATACTACCATTCGCGCTGTTTAAATAGTACCATGAGTATGGACTACTTAAACTTGTTTCGCCTTTTCCTCCTGCATACATTATTTCATCAGAGGTCATTAATGCTATTGGGTATGTTAGTTTTGCACTTGCGTTACTTCCGCTAAATGCGTCAGTTGCTTCTGTACAGTCGTATGTAGGGGCATAATTTGTATATGCTCTTGCACGTGGTGCATAGTAGAATGTTGTACTACCTGTGTTATATGTTCCAGATGTTTGTTCTGTTCTATCATTACAATATACTGCTGTTGTACTTAGGTATTTTGTATATGATGTCATGTTACTTGCATACCAATTATCTATTGCTGTTTTTATTGTGCTGTTATTTGTATTTGCTCTATTGTTTACTAAATTTCCACTTGTTCCATACATATAACCTACATACATTGGGTTATTATATGAAGAGTTAAATGCACTTGTTCCTGTACTTATGTATCCACTTGTTGTATC
>CAVITD010000028.1:0-6565 GCA_963645645.1 uncultured Eubacteriales bacterium | reverse complement strand
TAATAAAGTAGGTGAAGCCAGCCTTGTCTAAGTGGTGACTAAAATGTGCAGCTAATAAAGTAGGTGAAGCCAGCCTTGTCTAAGTGGTGACTAAAATGTGCAGCTAATAAAGTAGGTGAAGCCAGCCTTGTCTAAGTGGTGACTAAAATGTGCAGCTAATAAAGTAGGTGAAGCCAGCCTTGTCTAAGTGGTGACTAAAATGTGCAGCTAATAAAGTAGGTGAAGCCAGCCTTGTCTAAGTGGTGACTAAAATGTGCAGCTAATAAAGTAGGTGAAGCCAGCCTTGTCTAAGTGGTGACTAAAATGTGCAGCTAATAAAGTAGGTGAAGCCAGCCTTGTCTAAGTGGTGACTAAAATGTGCAGCTAAAAAAGTAGTGGTTAGAGAGCTTACTCTAACCTTTAATTTTATAAGAAAGGAGTGTTGAACAGTGAATAGTAATTTTAAAATTATTAAAATTGATAGCGACTACTGTGACTATTTAAGAAAATTTGATAAACGAGTTTGCTTTAATGCTGGAGTTAAAAATTTAAGACCATTCATTGGTGTACTATTTGTAGTTGAAGATCACGAGTATTACGCACCTTTATCTAGTCCAAAACTAAAACATAAGCATCTTAAAAATACTTTGGACTTAGTTAAAATTGATAATGGCAGATTAGGTGTAATAAACTTGAATAACATGATACCTGTAAATAAAAACTGCTATGTTGAATTTGATTTAAACAAAAAGCCTAATAGTGTTACAGAAAAAAACAGAATAGAACTTTTAACTAACCAACTTAATTATCTTAATTTACATAAAAATTTAATTATAAGTAAGTCAAAAAGATTATATAAACTAAGAGTAAAAAATATTTTACCTACAAATGTTATAGATAGATGTTGCGACTATAAATTACTTGAAGAAAAGTGTAAAGAGTACTCTAAGGTTACAAATTAAGTAATCTTTTTCTTTTTGTCTCTTTTATTTTTTAGTTAAATGTGTTATAGTATTTTTATGAAAGAGAATTATATAAAAGGAAATATTGTTAAAATGCTTTTTGAAAGTTCAACTGGCTATAAAGTTGGACTTTTTAGAGTTAAAGAAATTGGACTAGAAGAATATAAACCATACTTAAATAAGACTATTACTTTTACTGGGAACTTTATGCCACTTAATAATGAGTTAACTTATATGTTTATTGGTTCTTTTGTAGATCATCCAAGGTTTGGTATACAGTTTAATGTAAAGTGCTATGAAAGTGTAACTCCTTCAACCTTAGATGGAATAGTATCATATTTAAGTAGTGACTTATTTAAAGGAATTGGCGCTAAAACTGCCAAAAATATTGTTGATACATTTAAGGGTGAGACGATTAACATGATTAAAAGTGGTAGTCCACTTCTAGCAAAAGTAAAGGGAATGAATGATAAAAAAGCTCGTGAATTAACTAGAAGAATGCTAGAATATGATAAAGACCAAACTTTAATAGTCGCTTTTAATAAACTAGGGTTTACTACTGAAGAATGTCTTAAAATAATTAATAAATATAAAGATAGAAGTTTTGAAATAATAGAAAATAATATCTATTTACTTAATGAAGACATAAACTTCTTAAAACTTGATAAAGTGTTTTTATCACTACATGAAGAAACAGACAAACTAAGACTAAACGCATTAATTAAGTATTGTATTAAAAATTTATGCTATAGTACTGGTAATACTTTAATTGATAAAGAAAGCTTGTATTTAGAAATGTCTAAGTTTTTTGATAATACTATTACAACTAGTTTGTTTCTCAATACTTTAGATGAACTAATAGACATGGGAGATATTGTGAAAGTAAATACACTTCTTACACTAAACAACTTCTATGAAACTGAAGAAAATATAGCAGACTACATAATGTCTATTGATAAAACAAGTGACTTACTTGATAAAGAAGAGATACTAAAGCATATAGAAAAATACGAAAAAGAGAATAACATAATTTTTAACGAAGAACAAATTAGTGCAATTAATGGGGCTTTAATAAATAATTTCTTCATTATATCAGGTGGTCCAGGAACAGGTAAAACTACAATTATAAAGGCTATCGTTGATATCTATGAGAAAATGAACCCACGTGTTAGTGTTAGCGACATAACCTTACTAGCGCCCACTGGAAGAGCTGCTAAAAGAATAACTGAAAGTGTTGGTAGAAAATCTAGTACAATACACAAATTTTTAAAGTGGAACAAAGAAACAAAAGAATTTAATGTTAATAGATTTAATCCAAGTGATACTAAGCTTATAATTGTAGACGAAGTAAGTATGGTAGATATATTCCTATTTAACAGTTTAATAGATGCATTAATGCCTAATGTGAAGATTATATTAGTCGGAGATGCTAACCAATTACCCAGTATCGCACCAGGTAACTTACTAAAAGATTTGCTTACCGTTCAAGACACAACTAAAATATATCTTAAAGAAATATATAGAACTAAGAGTGACTCATACATAATTCCACTTGCAAATTTGATAAAAGACCAAGTAGAATTTACAGAAGTTCCAGAAAGTCACGAAGACTTTAGATTTATTAATACAAGTGATATGCAAATTAAAAGTTATTTAACAAGTATATGTGAAAAAGCTAAAGAAAAAAATCTGGATATTGATAACTTTCAAGTGTTAATTCCTATGTATAAAGGAGAAAACGGAATAGATAATATTAATAAAGTTATGCAAGGTATCTTTAACCCTGAAACACATGAGAAAACTGAAATAATTTTAAATAATACTCTATATAGGGAAGGCGACAAAGTACTTCAGCTAGTAAACGATGTAGACAATAATATCTATAATGGAGATGTTGGATACATTAAAAGAATAGTGAATGGTAAAGCTCCACTTGTACAAATAACATATAACACAAATACTGTCACATATACAAAAGGAAAGTTTGACGAGTTTACTCTAGCTTATGCAGTAAGTGTACATAAAAGTCAAGGAAGTGAATACGATAACGTAGTGCTTGTTATTCCAAGTAACATGAAAAGAATGTTATATAATAAGCTTGTTTATACAGCAGTTACTCGAGCTAAGAAAAGCCTGATTGTAATTGGAAGTGTTGACAGTTTAAACTACAGCATAAAAGAAATTCAAGGAAGTAATAGAATAACTTCTTTAAAAACATTTTTTAGTATAAAATAAAATACTTTGGTTAACATATAACTAGAGGTGTGAAAATGAAAAATATGATGTATATGTTAGGTGGCGTAGGAGTTGGAATTGTAGCTAGTAAATATGGAAAAGATATAATGAAGGCTATGAAAAAAGAAAAGAAAACTCTTACTAAAACAGCTAATCAATTTCTAAAAAGCAACTAAACATTAAAGTTGCTTTAAATTTTGTGTAAACTTTGTTTACATTTTTCTTTATTTTAGACATATAATTTGGTAAAATTTACTTAAGAGAGGTGAAAAAAATGAAAAAAGAAAAACTTAACGTAGAAGAATTAAATGAAGTAATTGATACAGGAAACAAAATATTAAAGTTAAGCTATGTATTTATGTTACTTGCTCTAATTGTTGGTACAATATATTTACTTCGTACATTAAACATATTCCCAATAATTGGTACTATACTAAGCGTAATAAGTCCATTCTTTATAGGATTTATTATTGCATGGCTTTTAAACCCCTTAGTAAATAAACTAACTTATAAAGGAATGAAAAGAAGTGTTGCTACTGTATTAGTATTTTTGCTCTTTTTAGTATTAATTTATTTATTTTGTTTAGCAGTAATACCTAGCTTGATAAGTCAATTAAATGATATTGCTAAAATGATACCAGATTTACTTAAAAATGGAGAACAAGTAGTAGATAAAGCATTTGAAAGTATTACAGATACTACTAATATTGATATGAGCTTAGTTAAAGTAGATTTTCTAAGTTATGTAAATTTATTTTCAAATAATATAAGTACAGACTTGCCAGCTAAGATAATCACTATAATACAAGATTTAGTTAGTGGAATAGGTAAGCTTGCAATAGGTATAGTAATAGGTTTCTACTTGTTATTTAACTTTAATAATTTTAATAAGCATTTAATGAATTTAGTGCCTAGAAGATTTAAGGCTGATACAGAAAAAATTGTAGGAGAATTAAGTGATATAGTTTACAAGTTTATCAATGGAACATTTATAGATACTCTAATATTGTTTGTAGTTTCAATTATAGGATTTAGCTTAATTGGACTTAACGCACCTGTATTCTTTGCATTCTTCTGTGCTTTCACTAACATTATTCCTTATATCGGACCATACATAGGTGGAATACCTGCAATACTTGTAGGCTTTAGTCAAAGTCCAGTAACTGGTTTATTAGTTTTAATATTTATCATAGTCGCACAAGCACTTGAAAGTAACTTCTTACATCCAATAGTAATAGGAAAGAAACTAGACTTACACCCAGTTACAATAGTTATATCATTATTGATTTTTGGACATTTCTTTGGTATAATGGGAATGATTATTGCAACTCCAGTTGTTGCAATGTTAAAGAGTTTGTATGTATTCTTTGATGAAAAGTATGAATTCTTTGGATATGCAAAAGAAGAAAATGTTAAAAAAGAAATAAGTAGGATTAAATATTCTAAATAGAGAACTCTTGGTTGGTGGAAAAGAGTAAGAAGTTTATTCTGAAGCTATTCTTTAAGTACCATTAATCTTGGTCGGTTAACACCGTTATATGTAATTAAGTAAATAATAGGATGGTACCGTGCAACTTTTGCACCCCTTATGTGCCATCTTTTTTATTTAAAGGGAGGTTTTATGAAGTTAGAAAAAAAATTTAATAGTGGTTATGGATGTATTATTCTTACAAATGATAAACAAAAACTAACTATAGAATATGCACCTAATTTAGATTTATATTTTGTAGTAGAAAATGCAAATGAGTTTGTTATAACAAAAGAAGATTATCAAATTTATGAATTGTTTTTGAAATTATATGAGACTATTATTAGTGCCGACGTGTTTAACAAAAGCAGTTTTAATTATTACATCAATGAATATTTAGGACATTTTGATAATGAGTTTATTAGTTATGAAGATTATTCTAAAATGAATGAAAGAAAGCTTGAAATTATAAAAAAGCAATACCATTACACTAGCTTAGTTAACAATAGTGAAATAGTATGGAAGTGTGATGATTATCCTCATGATATAGGACCGTCTTTTAAAATAACAGAGGATAGTGACATAATTAAAATTACTTTTGATAGAGGCAACACTGAAAAACAAGATTTATTTCATCCTAAAAATAGAACTACTGTTAGAATAAGGACAAGTGGCTCAGCGTATAACTACTTCTATGCTCCGTTCATGATGCTTTTTAAAGAGTTAAAAGATCTAGAAATAGACAGTCAAATACACATTGAAGAATATTTATATACAAAAAAGTTAAAATAGGTATTTACAAAAGTATGTTTGTGTTATATAATGGTTACAGAACTTATGTAAGGAGAGTGAATTTATGGAGTTGAGAAGTGAAGAAGCAAAGATAATAATACTATCAGGTAAAGCTAGAAGTGGTAAAGATACTTCTATGGAAATAATAAAAAAGAAGTATGAAAGTCTTGGTAAAAAAGTAATTTGTTTATTCTATGCAAGTTATATAAAAGAATATGCTAAAAAGATAAGTGACTGGGACGGCAATGACGAGACAAAGCCTAGAACTTTATTACAAGTTTTAGGAACAGACATTATAAGAAATACAATAGACGATAAATTCTTTATTAATAGAACAATAGAAGACATAAAAGTTTATAGTAAGTTCTTTGATGTTATAATTATAGGAGATGCAAGATTTCCTGAAGAAATAGAAGATATAAAGAAAGTATTTAGTAATGTGGTAAGTGTACATATTACTAGAAAAGATATGAATATTTTAACTGAAACAGAAAAACAACATGTCACTGAAACTGCACTTGATAATTATAATGACTATGATTATGTAATAAATAATGATGGGTCGATAGAAGAGCTAGAAAGTAAGTTAAGTGAAATATAAAAATGATAACCATTTTAAAATGGTTGGGAAGTTATAGAAATATTTAAAATTGGAGGTGTTGGATAATGAACGAATTAAAAGAATTTAAAGAAAAAACATTTGAGGATATTAAACATATTGATGAAAAAGGAAATGAATACTGGGAAGCAAGGGAATTACAACGAATTTTAGGATATAAGGAATGGAGATACTTTTCTGCTGTTATAGAAAAAGCACAAATTGCTTGTTCTCAAAGTAACAACAACATTAATTCCCATTTTGGTGTAAACACCAAAATCGTAGCAGCAGGGATTTCTTCAAAAATTATCCTGGACTATAAACTAAGCAGATATGCCTGCTACTTAATTGTACAAAATGCAAATCCTAAATATGAAACGGTTGCATTAGGTCAAACTTACTTTGCAATTCAAACAAGAAAAGTAGAATTGATAGTGTGAAAAGTTTTATGGAAAACTGAAAACACTTGATGAAAAGATATTAAGATGAAAATCTTGATATAAATCTATCAAAAATGTATAGGAAAATTGT
>CAVITD010000027.1:0-2540 GCA_963645645.1 uncultured Eubacteriales bacterium | reverse complement strand
ACATATTCCCGTACATAGCGCTTACTTGCATATAAAACTTATCAACTGTAGTAACGCTTTCAAAAATCTTTTCCCCGTTTAAGTCGTCTAACAAGTTAATCTCAAAAAATTTTTAAATAACTTTTTACCAACATATCTAATTATATATGTCTTACCAATTTGCCTCGCTCCTTCAACCATAACTATTCTGTCATAGTTAGTTAACTTATCAACCAGTGTGTCCTCTACCTTTCTAAATAGCATATTTTCACTTCCTTACACTAATATTTTAACTCATTTTTACACTTTTGTAAAAAACGAAGTATCTCTACTCCGTTTATTCTTCACTTACATCGTTATTAACATCTTCACTTTGACTATTTTTCTTAATAACTGTAATTGTAATACTTTCTACTTCTTCAGCTAAAACACCTTCATGAACACTTTGACTTGTTATCTCTCCGTCACTATATTCTTCACTTTCACTAGTAGTCTCATTAACATTTATTGCTATTCCATTTGTATTTCCCCAACTCTTAGCTTCACTTACACTCATTAAAGTAAAGTCAGGTACTACTTGTTTCCTTGTTTCATTATAATACGTTTTACCAATTACCTCTTTTTCATAAGGCTCATTTAAATCAAAAGTAAATTCTTTAATTTCTTCCTTTTTCTCTTTACCCAAGGTAACATTCATAGCCTTAACTATATCAGCTAAACTCTGTTTATAATATTGGAAAGTATAAGTTTTACCACTTCCATTATAAACATACAAATCATATCCAGTTAAATAAGTCTTAGTAATATTTAAATTAACATCTCCACTTTTAATTAACAAGTTCTTAGCCACATTATAAAATGACAACATCTCATTAGTACTCATATTAGTATCTATATTATTACTTATTGCATTCAATATAGAATAAAAATCATTAACACTTCTAACACTCTTCATACTTTGTATCATAGCTTCCACTATCATTTGTTGATGCTGTGCTCTTTGGAAATCCCCAAGTGGTAAAGAATGTCTATGTCTAGCAAATGCTAAAGCTTGTTCACCATCTAGTTTTTGTACTCCAGGCTCTAAGCATATTAAAGCATCTCCAAACTCTCTATTACTATTTTGTTCACAAAAACTAACTGGCACATCAACTGTAACTCCACCTAAAACATTAACTAAATCAACTACACCCTTAAAATTAATCTTAGCATAATAATCAATATTTATTCCAGTCAAATCCTCCACAGTTTTAATCATACATGATGTTCCACCCCAGCTAGCTGCATTAATCTTATTTAATCTTCCACCACAAGCCATTTTAACATAAGTATCTCTTGGAATACTAAATATTGTAGCATTTAATGTAACTGGGTCAAAACTAACAAGCATAATAGTATCCCCATTAAATGAACTTGCTTCTTTTATTCCCTGTCCTTCACTATCAATACCCAAAAGTAATATTGTAAAAGGCTTAGTCACTTCAGTCTTATCACTAATAGTCTCTTTTTCAACATGAGATTTTTGATAATTCTTTTTATAAACAGTTATTTCATAAAGTTTAGTATCTTCAGTGTACCCCTCTACTAAAGCAAACTTAGATTTATAATCATTTGAAATAAATATAAAGTCAACTTCGTCATTTATAAACGCACTCATTAATGTAACTAAATCACTATACTCTACTATCTCATTATTAGTCTTTAAATTGTTTTTATCTATTACTTCCATAGGTAAAATATAGTTACTTATGTCTTCTTTATCACTTACTACACCTATTTTTTTCTCGTTAATCAAATCAAGTTTAGTTTCACTTTTAGATAGCATTATAGTAGTATATGTTAACTCATCCTTATTCATATTATCTAACTCTTTATAAGCTTTATAAATAAGACTAGATATTGTAAACAATATAACACTTATTACCACACTAATAACACTAGAAATAATAACCTTTTTAACCTTATTATATTTTGCACCCTCAACTAAGCTATACCCTAAAGTAATACTTACAAGTATAAGAATTAAACTTACCATCACTCTATAAAAAGTCTCTATTTTACCAAGCAAAGACATATTATAAATAAGAAAGCCCAAGCTTACTAAAAGCACAACTAATACTACATAACTTATTATTTTATAAACAATACTCTTTTTCACTTATATGCACCTCATTATAGCTCTAAAAATTATATCATTTCTTTTCTTCTTTATCAACATTATCATTACTTTCTTCTTTTTTATTATTATCTTTCTTATCTTTTTCATTCATTTTTTCTAACATAATTTTCTTTGCTCTCTTTTTTCTTCTACTCTTCTTAATCATATTAAGAATAAGCACCATTAAAAGAATTAAAGTCTCTACTCCCAAAACTATTATAATAAGTAAATAATTATCAACTCTATTACTTAAATCATTTATGATAGCCTCGTCATACTTTATAACAGAATTGTTAGTTGTATCTAACTGATAAAAACCTTCTACATTATTTTCAATATTTACACCATACACTACATAAAAGTCTTTACTATTTTTATATCTATATGCTATAACTTCTTCTTC
>CAVITD010000026.1:0-5144 GCA_963645645.1 uncultured Eubacteriales bacterium | reverse complement strand
TCTACAATTCTAGGAGTTAAATTAACTAAGTATTTTGTACCAATTCTAGTTATCTCTATCCATTCTAAAGTATCTTTATTATTTTCTAATATCTTACTTTTTAAATATTCTATTTCTTTTCTACTTTTAACAAACTTATACTTCTCTATTCCATACTCTTTTAACTCGTATAACACACTTTCCTTTATTTTTAAATTATTTGTAACTACTTCTACACTAAAGATAACCTTACTTAAAATAAGTAATATAATGTACGTTATTATAAAGCTTATCAGTAATATATAGTGTTTCTTTATAAAAGAAACAAGTCCAACTTTCCCATAATACTTAACTATCTCAATATCTAAGATACAATTAATTCTTTCAATATCACTTTCTCTTACTTTAAAGTATAAGTAGTCATTTATAGTTTTCATACTATTAAAGTATATCTTACTATTTACTAGTGCGCTTATTACTTTAGTAGTATTCTTAGTTTTTACTAGTACTTCACTTTTCATTTATCGTTACTCCTAGTATTGTACCACTAATTAATAATTCTTTCTTATCTAACTTAACTGCTTTCATATCCTTACCTTTAATCTTAGATATTTTGTTACTTACTTTTATAATTACCAATTCACTTGTTATATCAACAATACTTTTATAGTTTAGTATATGTACTCCACTAGGGAGTACGCTTATTCTATATTCATTACTACTTAAATAGCTACTCAAATTATTTAACATATAATTCACCACTTAAGTATATGAAAAAAGGCTACTAACTTTGACAGTTATTGTAACCTTCTGTTATGTATGTTGTTCCACATTTTATATAAGCTTTAGCTTCGTTGTTAGTGAATTTAACGCAAGCATTACAAGTTTCTTTGTCTAACTTTATTTCGTCAATATACTTTTCACTCACTAAACTATTTAAAAGAACATATCCACTATAAGTATTTGTAGTGTTACTATATTTTATTGTAGTTGGACACTTTCCTTTCTCAAGTGGGTTCTTACACATATCTTCTAAAAATAGTAACCCAGCATCTTTTAATTCGTTTTCTTGTACTTTCATAGCCCTTTCAGTCCCTTTATTTAAACTATTACCTATTCTAGGCACTACTAACACTAAAAGTAAACCAATAAGTGCTAGTACAACAAGTATTTCTGTTAACGTAAAACCATTCTTCTTCATATCTCCATCTCCATTATAAATATACCATAATTTTAAAGTGTATTCAAGTCTTCCCACTCACTTATTTTTTTATCGAGTAAAGCTTTTAAACTATCTATTTGATTAAGAATATCTTTTGATTTAATGTTATCCATGTAAACACTTTCCTTTAACATCTCACTATTTAATTCTTTTACTTTATTTTCAAGCCTAGTTATCTCACTTTCTATCTCTTTAATAGCTTTAGAATTATCTTTCTTCTTTTCTTTTTTAACACTCTTAACTTTATTAATCACTTCTTCTATATTAGGTACACTTCTTTTTTCTAAGTATTCCTTGTATCCATAATTATATAGTGTAGCTTTATTGTTTTCAATTAGTAATACTTTATTACATACCTTATCTATTAAATATCTATCATGACTTACAACTATTAGTGTTCCTTTATAACTATCAAGTAATCTTAAAATAGTCTCTTTATTAATTAGGTCTAAATGGTTTGTGGGCTCGTCTAGTATAAGTAAGTTAGGCTTAGTATTTAATATCTTACACAAGCTTACTCTTACCTTTTCTCCACCACTTAAATCTTTAATTACTTTAAACACATCATCCCCTTTAAAATTAAAACTTCCTAGTAGTGTTCTAACTTCTAGTGGCGTCATATCTTTAAAAGCGTTTCTTATTTCATCATATATGGTACTTTCTTTATTTAAATTTTCTAACTGTTGTGAAAAATATGCAAAACTCACATTTGTACCCATTACTACTTTACCTTTTAAAGGGGCTAGTTCTCCAGTAATAGTTTTAACTAAAGTACTCTTACCTCCTCCATTTGACCCGATTATACCTAGTTTATCACCTCTTTCCAAAGCAAAACTAACATTAAACAACTCACTCTTATATCCAATACTAACATCTTTTAATTTTAAAACTTCTCTATAACTAGTATTAACTGGATTAAAATTAATACTAAATGTCTTCTTATCAAAACTTTCTGGCTTATCTATCTTAGTCATTCTTTCAATCATTTTTAACTTACTCATAGCCATACTAGCTTTTGAAGGTTTATACTTAAATCTGTTTACTAAATCTGTTAATCTCTTAATCTCCTTTTTCTGCCTATTATAGTCTTTCAAAGCTTTTTCATAATCTAGTTCTCTTTGCTTAAGATATGCACTGTAGTTTCCTACATACCTTTTAGTTTCTCCATACTCTACTAGATATATTATATTACACACATTATCTAAAAACATCCTGTCATGACTAACTAGTATTATACTATTTTTATAATTTTTTAAATAGCTTTCTAACCACTCAATTGCATTAATGTCTAAATGGTTTGTAGGTTCATCTAGTATTAGTAAGTCAGGCTTTGAAAGTATTAATTTAAGCAGTGACAACTTAGTTCTCTCTCCACCTGAAAACTCTACCATCTTTTTGTTGTAAGCGCTCTCTAAAAAGCCAAACTTAGTAAGGGCTGTTAGATATTCTTTTTTATATGTATATCCACCCATAAGTGAATAACTATTAATTAGTTCGTTATACTTAATAAGCGTATTTTCATCATACTTAGTAGATAGCTCACTTTCTAAAATCGCTATTGCATCTTCAATATCAACTACACTTTTATAAGCATCTCTTATATAATCTATCAACGTTATATTTTCGTCTTTTGAATTATCTTGACTAACATATCCTATTTTAAAGTTATCTTTTTCTACTACTAATTTATCATAACCATCAGTTAACTCATACTCTCCAGTAATAGCTTTAAGTAGTGTAGTCTTCCCACTTCCATTTCTTCCAACTACACCAACTTTCTCATTATTCTTAACTAAAAAATTAATATCTTCAAGTATAGTATTTCCATTAATTTCTATACTCCCATTTTTAATATTTAAGTACACAATACACCTCCACATATAGAAATAAACGCCTTTAAGCGTTTATATACTAAGTAGTTCACTTTCTTTTTCCTTGTATTTCTCATCAACTATTTGATTATACTTATCAATTAGTTTTTGAACTTGATCCATATTTCTTTTTTCAACGTCTTCGCTTACTTCACTCTTCTTAATAGTGGTATTAGCGTCTTGTCTAACATTTCTTAAAGCAATTTTAGCTTCTTCAGCCATTTCTTTAACTTGTTTTACATAACTTTTTCTAGTCTCTTCAGTAAGCTCTGGAATAGTTAAGAATACTACTTCTCCATTATTATTTGGAGTAAGCCCTAGTTCTGCAGCATAAATAGCTTTTTCAATTTCCTTAAGTAAACTCTTATCAAATGGTTTAATCATTAATTGTCTAGCTTCAGGAACACTTATTGTACTAACGGCATTTAACGGTGTAGGTGCTCCATAATATTCTACCATCACACCATTTAAGATATTAGGGTTAGCACGTCCTGCTCTTACAGTAGTAAACCTACTTTCCATATTACTTATTACTTTATCCATTTTTATTTTTACATCACTTTCATTAAACATAACTCACATCTCCTGTTAAAATAATACCATAACTTTTATTATTAATCAACATCATTTCTTGATAAAATCTCATGCGGCGTCTTTTTAATAGTATTAAATACTGGTATTAAACCAAACAATAAGTTAAACACTAAACATATAGATAAACTAATTATATAAATAGTTGGATTTATTACTATATTAAAGTAATCTATTTTAGATATAGTTTTTAAAATATAATACATAAATGATATACCTGGTAAAGAGCCAATTATAGTTATACTTAATATTTCTCCTATAAACATCTTATATACATCTATTCTTTTAATACCAATACTTCTAAGTACTCCTATTTCTTTAACTCTACTTAAAAAACTACTTCTTATTATTAAATATATCTCTATTAAACTAATAACTACTATTGTTATAGAAAATAATAATTCCATTTTTATAGATGACTCTAAATTCCTTTTATAAGTATCTATACTATCTTTATAAGTATCAACTATACTATACTTATCCTTTAATTTATTTAAAGTATTATCTTTATTACTAGAAGATATTACTATTTTATTAGTATTATTTAATAAACTATATTTAATAGTATTTTCATTCATATAAACATAATTAATATTACTACCTTTATAGTATCCCACCACTATAAGATTATTACCATTTACTAAAGTATTCATCGTTTTATTAATAGGATATTCACTCTTTAACTCTTCATTAACTAATACTTCATAATCTTTAAGAACTATATCTGTTTTAATATCACTTCTATTATAATCCTTATATATAATAGATTCATCATAATTATAGTCATATGGTTTATTCTTATTATTATAAAGAATATTTATTAACTCACTATCCATTACATATATAGATGGACTGCCAGTATTAGCTATACCTACTAATATATATTCTTGATTATTATCTAAAATCAAGTATGTACCTATAAAATCTTCATATTTAGTATACCCTGCATACTTAGCTTGACTTTCATTTAAAAATGTATCAATTAATATTTTATCTACTACTACTTGATTACTATTAACTATATTAGAACCACATACAATATTATTTACTTTAGAATAACTAGCAATACTACCAGTAATAAGTTCATTATTACCTAGTGTTTGCAAATATTTATCATATACTACTTCCATACTAACTCTACTATTACCTGGTAAAACATACTCTACATTATCTACATTTAATAAACTATTAAATTCACTAGAAGACATATTATCTTTTGTAATCATTAAATAGTCTTTATTATAAGATATAACATCTTCCTCATTAATATGCATATTAGACATTATATTAGATACAGAATAAGTTATAAACATACTAGAAAAGAAAAAACCTAAAAGTAAAACTTTCTTTATAAAAGAATAATCTAGTATCTTTTTAAAACCTAGTTTTACACCATTAAATAAGTTATATATACTACTATATTTCTCTTTATAACTATTATTTTTTATTTTACTATAATCAAAAGAAAATTCTTCATATAC
>CAVITD010000025.1:0-5192 GCA_963645645.1 uncultured Eubacteriales bacterium | reverse complement strand
GTACAGGACTTCATATTGACGACATTAAAAAACTTCTAGTTATACTAAATAGAATAGTAGATAACGGGGATACTGTCATAGTAATCGAGCATAACTTAGATATTATTAAAGTGGCTGACTACATAATAGACTTAGGACCTGAAGGTGGAGACTTTGGTGGTAAGATAGTTGCAACTGGAACACCTGAAGAAGTAAGTAAAAATAAAGATAGTTATACTGGAATGTATTTAAAAAAATATTTATAGAAGCACTTAGAAAATAAGTGTTTTTCTTGTAAAAAAGTATGAAGTTATTCACAATTTTAACAGATTTTAAAAATTGGTAATAAACAAGTGAAAAATGAATTAAAAAAGTAGTGAAAAGTTAGTGAACACACTTGTAAAAAAATAATTAATTTAATATAATTAGTATAGGAAGAAGGAGTGTAATATGAATATTAAGAAAAAAGAATTTGTGACTTTTGTTTTAGAAATTTTAACTGGAGCTTTATCATTAATGCTTGCTAGTTATCTATTTAAAAGTTTTTATGTTGAGAATTTTTGGTATGCTTGTTTAGCTAGTGTAATAATTAGCGTTATAAGTGTGTACTTAAAGCCACTTCTAGAATTTATAGCTTTACCAATAAACATTCTTACAATGGGGTTAACTACACCTTTAATAAATGTTGTAATACTTAAAATTACTCATTTGATTTTAGGAAGTAAGTTCATTGTTAATGGATGGATTATTCCAATATTTATTGCAATATTTATAAGTGTTGTAAACGTATTATTAAATAATTTAATAGTAGATAAATATAAAGAAAGAAGGTAACTTATGAATCCAGTAGCATTTACATTAGGGAGTTTTGAAATTAAGTGGTATAGTATTTTTATACTAACAGCAATTTTGATTTGTTATATTCTTATTAATGGGGAAGCAAAGAAGTTTGATATTAAGAAAGACTTTATTACTAATTTGCTTTTTTGGGCAATAGTTGCAGGTATAATAGGTGCTAGACTATATTATTGTATGTTTAATTATGAATACTACAGTAAACACTTAGTAGAAATACTATATGTATGGGAAGGTGGACTTGCTATACATGGAGGTATAATATTTGGTGGAATTGCTAGTATAATATACTGTAAAAAATATAGAGTGTCGGTATATAGAATGTTTGATATAATAGTGCCTTACTTATTAGTTGCGCAGGCGCTTGGTAGATGGGGTAACTTCTTTAATGGAGAAGTATACGGTGTTGCTACAACAGTCGAGCATTTACAAAGTTTAAAGTTTATTCCTGACTTTGTCATATATGGAATGAATATAAATGGAGTAACTTATACACCACTATTTTATTATGAATCTTTGTGGTGCTTAGCTGGTTTTGTTATCTTGCTATTAGTTAGAAAATTTAAATATACAAGACTTGGATGGCAATTTGGTGGATACTTAATTTGGTATAGTGTTGGTAGATTTATCTTTGAAGGAATGAGAGACGCTAAATACAATTTGATGTTAGGTAACGTTAAAATAGCCCAGCTTATAAGTATAGTATTTATAATTGCAGGAGTTATAATTATTTTACTTCAAGCTAGAAAACCTAAACTAACTGAGATGTATAATGATACTGAAAAAGTAGAAATGGTTTATTTTTAAAAAGGAGGGTTTTATGTACGACTTAATAATTATAGGAATGGGTCCAAGTGGCATGAGTGCGGCTCTTTATGCAAAAAGGAGTAACTTAAATACTTTGATACTTGAAAAAAATAGTCCGGGAGGGCTTATTAATACTACAAATAAGATAGATAATTATTTGGGAATTCCAGATGTTACTGGACCAGAGTTAGCTTACAAGATGTTTAAGCACGTAAGTGAAAAGAATATTCCTTTTAAAATAGAAGAAGTTATGAATGTGGTTAAAGAGAATAATTTATTTAAAGTAACTACAAATAAGAGTGAGTACACTACAAAGAGTGTTATTGTTAGTAGTGGAAGAATACCTAAAAAGACAATATTTGAAGAAAAAGTATCTACTTTAAAACTTAGTAGATGTGCTATATGTGATGCACCTTTGTATAAAGAAAAAGTTGTAGTAGTACTAGGTGGTGGGGACTCTGCAGTGGAAGAAAGTATATATCTTTCTAATACTCTCAAGAACGTTAAAATTATTTCTAGAAGTGAAATAAAGGGTAAACTTAAGAGTGAACTAGAAAGTTACTCTAATATAGAAATTATAGAGAATGCTAATATTGAAGATATTACGTTTGAAGAAAGTGTTTATAAACTAATTGTTAATGGTAAAGAAATAAAGGCGGATGGAGTATTTAGTTATATAGGGTTTACTACAAGTACAAGTTATTTGGAAAACTTAGGAGTAAATATGGAAAACGGATACATCATTACAAGTGATGGAAGTACAAATATTCCTGGGGTGTATGCGTGTGGCGATATTATTAAAAAAAGTTTATATCAAATAGTGACTGCTGTTAGTGAAGGAGCAGAATGCGCTACTATGGCGAGTAATTATGTAAGGGGGCTTAATAAATGAAAATAGTTGGAAAGAATGCAGCAAGAGAAATATTAAATAGTTCTAATAAAATAGAATGTATTTATTTAAATGAGAACTTTAATAATAGTGAAATACTTAAACTTATTAATAAAAGACATATTACACCAATTTATAAAAGTATGAGTGAAATGGATAAACTTAGTAAAGAAGTACATCAAGGTATAATTATTGAAGCAGAAGATTATGAGTACTATAGTTTTGAAGATATTAAGAGTGACATTGAAGCAAACTTTATAGTTATATTAGACCATATAGAAGACCCTAGAAATTTTGGTGCTATTATAAGAACTTGTGAATGTGCAGGAGTTGATTATATAGTTATTCCAAATAAAAGAGGTACATTAGTTACTAGTACAGTTATGAAAACTTCAAGTGGTGCTCTTACTAATCAGAAAGTTGTTTTAGTATCTAACTTAAATAATACAATTTCTAAATTAAAAGAATTAGGCTATTGGGTAGTGGGAAGTGATGCAGAAGGAACTGACTACAAAAGTATTGATTATACAGGAAAAGTAGCTTTAATTATTGGTAGTGAAGGTTTTGGACTAAAGGAACTTGTAAGAAAGAATTGTGACTATATAGCAAGTATTCCACTTAAAGGAAAAGTAAATAGTTTAAACGCGTCAGTAGCAGCAGGCATACTTATTTATGAAGTAGTAAGGAATAGAAAATGACAACTGAAGAGTTAGTATCTCTTGCTAGAAATAATGATGAACTAGCAATTAAAGAAATAATTAGTATGTATAATCAAACATTAAAAATATGTGTATCTAAATATTTAAGAGCTGCAAGTAAGTGTGGACTAGAATATAGTGATTTGTATCAAGAAAGTTTAGTTGGTTTAATTGAAGCAATAAAGCTATTTGATGAAACTAAGAATAGAAAATTTAATACTGTAGTAACACTTGTTATTAATAGAAAATTACAAGATTTGATTAAGAATAATAATAGAAAAAAGAATAATGTTTTAAATGAGGCAATATCTTTAGATAATGATAATCTAGGACTTTATAATATTCTTAGTACAAGTGGAAATATGATAGATAAAGTTATTAATATTGAAACAGATAAAGAGATAAAAGAATATTTGACAATAGAAGAAATAAAAGTGTATGAGTTAAAGAAGGATGGTAGAAGTAATAGTGATATATCTAAAATACTAGATAAACCTTATAAAAATATAACTAATACAATTTCTAGAATTAAATGTAAGTTAATCAGTTTAGATTAGCTTATTTTTTTATTAAAATAACTCTTTTAAATAGGTAAAAAGTATTGTATAATTAACTAGGAGAGTGATTATATGCAAATACCTTTTAAAAGAGGAAATATTTTACTACCTAAAAATACTGATATGACAAAGTGGAGTGTAGTAGCTTGTGACCAATATACAAGTGAGCCTGAATATTGGAATAGTGTAAGAGAAATCGTGGGAAGTAACCCTTCAACACTTAATTTAACATTACCTGAAATATATTTAGAAGAAAGTGATGTAGAAGAAAGAATTAAAAAGATTAATCAAAATATGGAAGAGTTAGTTAATATGGATTTTTTTAATGAATATACTGAGTCAATGATATATTTAGAAAGAACTCAAGAAGATGGTAAGGTAAGAGAAGGACTTATGGGTATAGTTGACTTAGAAGAGTATAGTTATGAAAAGGGTAGTCAAACTTTAATAAGAGCTACAGAGAAGACTGTTATTGAAAGAATTCCACCTAGAGTAAAAGTAAGAGAGAATGCCTTACTAGAGTTACCACATATTATGATTTTAATAGATGATGAAAAGAAGAGTATCATTGAAAGTTTAAAAAATAAAGTTACTGAAAGTGATAAAGTTTATGACTTTGATTTAATGAAGAATGGTGGACATATTAAGGGATATTTACTTAATAATGAAACTATGGATGAAGTGGATAATGAGCTTGTTAGGCTTGCTGATAAAGAATATTTTGAAAATAAATATGGTGTAAAAGATAAAGGTGTACTACTTTTTGCAATGGGAGATGGGAATCACTCACTTGCTACTGCAAAAGCTTGTTATGAGAACTTAAAGAAACAAATTGGAGACGATGCATTAAATAACAAAGCGAGATATGCTTTAGTTGAACTAGTTAATTTACATTCAGATGCATTAGAGTTTGAAGCTATCAACAGAGTACTTTTTGATGTTGATAAAGATAAGTTATTAAATAGTTTAAAAGAATACTATACTATTAATAAAGAAGGAAATGGACAAGAGTTTAGAGTAGTAACTGATAGTATTGATGAAGTGTGGTACATTGAAAACCCTAAAAGCAATATAGCAGTTGGTAGTATTCAAATGTTCTTAGATGATTATTTAAAAGATAATGCTGGAAAGATAGATTACATACATGGAGAAGATGTTACTAAGAGTCTTGCAAGTAAAGATAATAACGTTGGGTTTATATTTGATGCGATGGCTAAAGAAGACTTATTTAAAACAGTTATATTAGATGGAGCACTTCCTAGAAAAACATTCTCTATGGGACACGCGAATGATAAGAGATATTATCTAGAAGCTAGAAAAATAAAATAAATGAATTAACTAAAGGACTATAATTATTCTTGATTTTAAATTTTTAAGTGTTATAATAAATTGTAAAAGAAGGAGAAA
>CAVITD010000024.1:0-2672 GCA_963645645.1 uncultured Eubacteriales bacterium | reverse complement strand
CATTTTTAGCAAGTGAAGAAAGTTCATACATTACTGGACAAGGTATTGTAATTGACGGAGGTAGTACTTTACCTGAAACATCTAGTATGGGTGTATAAATTGTAAAAAAGTACTAGACAACACTCACGTTTTGTGGTATTCTATTAAATGTAAAACAAATGAAAGAGACGTTACATATAAGAGTTTCTAGAGAGTTAGTGGTTGGTGCAAACTAATAAATGAATATATGTATAAATCACTCTGGATGTGCTTTAAGGATAAGTTAAAGCCGGTTATAAAAACCGTTACAATAATTAAGTAAATACTAGGATGGTACCGTGCACTTTTGCACTCCTTATGTGCCATTCTTTTTATTTTGGAGGGAATGTATGTATAAAGAAATTAAAGAAAGTACTAATGCTTTAGAGAGTAGTTTAGTAAGTAAATGGAAAAGCGAAAACTTACTAGAAAAAACTATTAAAAACAGGGAAGGTAAAGAAGACTTTGTATTCTATGATGGACCAATATATGCTAATGCAAAACCAGGGCTACATCACGTGTTTGCAAAAACTATAAAAGATGCTTTTTGTAAATATCAAACAATGCAAGGTAAAAGAGTGTTAAGAAAAATTGGACTTGATACTCACGGATTACCAATTGAAGTTAATGTTGAAAAGAAGTTAGGTTTTAAAACAAAGGCTGATATTGAAGCATTTGGAATAGAAAACTTCTGTAAAGAGTGTAATAGTGAAACTGCAACAAACATAGACGAAGTTAACAAAATGACTGATATGATGGGTCAACTAATTGATAGTGATAATCCATACATAACTTGTACAAATGAATATATTGAAAGTGAATGGTGGCTAATTAAGAACATCTTTGATAAAGGCTTAATCTATCATGGGAATAAAGTACTTCCATATTGTTATAGATGTGGAACAGAACTATCTAAAAATGAAGTTAGTTTAGGTTATCAAGAAGATACAGTTAATACTGTAATCGTACCATTTAAGTTAGTCGATAAAGACGAGTATATGCTTGTTTGGACTACAACTCCATGGACTCTTATTGATAATGTCGCTGCTTGTGTTAATCCTGATTTAACTTACTTAAAAGTAGAGAGTATGGGTTATAAATTCATTTTATGTGAAAGTTTGGCTAATAAGGTATTAGGAGACGAGTACACTGTAATAGATAAGTTTGAAGGTAGTGACATGGTAGGTTTAAAGTACGAACAACTTCTTCCTTTTGCTAAAGTAAGTGGTAAATCATTTGTAGTACTAGCAGACAACTACGTAACTGATGCTGATGGAACTGGTATTGTACACATCGCCCCAGCATATGGAGAAGACGACTCACGTGTTTGCAGGGAAAACGGTATTGCTTTTGTACAAAGTGTAGGAAAAGACGGTACATACACAACTGGACCATGGACTGGAAGAACAGTAACTGACCCAGAACTAGAAATTGAAATAATTAAATACTTAAAAGAAAATGATAAACTATTTAAGAAAATCAAAATGACACACGAATATCCTCACTGCTGGAGATGTAAAAGCCCGCTTATTTACTATTCAAAACCTGCTTGGTATATTGAAACAACTAAATATAAAGATAAAATACTTGCATCTAATAAAAGTGTTAACTGGTATCCTGAGTTTGTTGGAGAAAAGAGATTTAATAACTGGCTAGAAAATATGATAGACTGGGGTATTTCAAGAAATAGATATTGGGGCTGTCCAATGCCTTTGTGGACTTGTGAATGCGGACATATTGAATGTATTGGTAGTAGAGAAGAATTACAAAGCAAGATAGTAGAAGATACTGATGTATTTAAGATGGAACTTCATAGACCTTATATAGATAGTTTACACATCAAATGTCCAAAATGTGGTAAAGTAATGTCAAGAGTAACTGATGTGATGGATGTATGGTTTGACTCAGGCGCAATGCCATATGCACAAATGCATTACCCATTTGAAAACAAAGAATTATTTGAAAGCCAATTTCCTGCAGACTTTATAGCCGAAGGTGTAGACCAAACTCGTGGATGGTTTAACTCACTAATTTGCATATCTACCTTAGTAAGTGGAGTAAGTTCATTCAAAAACGTTGTAGTTAATGATATGATGCTTGATGCTAAAGGTAAAAAAATGAGTAAAAGTACAGGAAATATAATAAATCCTGAAGAAATAATGAAAGAGTATGGCGCTGATGCTGTTAGATTTTATATGCTATATGCAAGCCCTGTATGGACACCACTTAAGTTTGATATTGAAGGAGTAAAAGAAGTAAATAGTAAATTCTTTAGTACTTTAAAAAATACATATAACTTCTTTAGTATGTATGCTAATGCTGATAAACTAGAAACAAAAGACTTCATAAATAGCACAAGTTACGAGTTAATTGATAAGTGGATGCTTTCTAAATTAAATAGACTTGTAAAAGAAGTGACAACTGCTTATAATGAGTATGACTTAAATAGAGTTGTAAAGCCACTTGTAAACTTTGTTAGTGAAGACTTATCTAACTGGTACATAAGAAGAAACAGAAGAAGGTTTTGGAAAGGCGAATTAGATGAAAGTAAAAAGTCTGTTTACAAAGTAACTTATGAAGTACTAGTAACTTTATCCCAACTCCTAGCGCCAGTAAGCCCATTTTTGGCTGACGTAATATATACTAACCTAACT
>CAVITD010000023.1:0-6697 GCA_963645645.1 uncultured Eubacteriales bacterium | reverse complement strand
GAGACTGCTGAAAAAGTAGTTAAAATTAAAACTGATAATTAGAGGTAGTTTCTAATTATCAGTTTTTTTGGTAATTTTAACAAAAAAAGTAAAAATACAGACTATTATTGTTCTATATTTTTGTTTTTTTCTTCATTTATTTTGATTATTCGTTTCATATTGACCAAAAAGAGCGTAGTTGCCCCTTGTATTGTTATTCCAAGTTGTCCACATGCATTTGCATTTCCGTAATTATAATTATTTTTTAATTCCGCGTTTTTTGCTTCTATTTTATATCTCTCTTTATATAAAGTTTTAAATTCCTCTGTCTTCATATAATCCATCTGAGCAATATGGGAATCATCTTTAATTTTTACATTAAATGTTTTAGTTTTTGATCCCTCCTTATAACACCCATCTTTGAAAGGACAATGTTTGCATTTTTCCACATCAAAGAAATAAGACTCAACTTTTTGATTCTTATCTTTACTTCCCGTTTTTCTTTTAGCAATTGCCATATGTCCCGCTTTACAAATATACATTCCTGCATCTTTATTATATTCAAAATCATCTTTATTTTTGCCATTACCATGAGTTACTGCTTTGCTTAATTTACTTACATTTTTAATTTCATTTTCACTACAATAGTCTAAATTTTCTTTTTCAGAATATGCTCCATCACCAATTATTGCTTCTACTTCAATTCCATTATTTTCACTTTTCTCTATTAAACTACTAAGTTCTTTTCCATCGTGTTTTTCTCCTGTAGTTATAGTTGCAGCAGTAATTATTCTTTCTGGTGTCATGGCTAAATGTGTTTTATATCCAAAAAATGATGTATCGGATGTTTTATGTCCGATTTTTGCATCTTGGTCCTTTGAATATTCTAATTCTATTTCAGTGTCATTCATGGTTTCTTCTAAGTAATCTATTTGTTCTTTAATACCTGGAAGTGTAGTAAATCTTCCGTCATCTTTAACAACTTTTAATAATTCTTTTGTATATTCGATTTGGTCTTCTAATAAACCTGTTGATTCTTTCTTTTTAGGCATTTTATCATGCATTGATTCATCAATTTTATATACTGATTTTCTAAGTTCTTTTGCTTGTCTTATTAATTCTTCTCTTGGTGATATATGGTGAAACATTGCATTTGTATGTGTTGAATCAACTATTATTTTATTTTTAACTTCTATTAAACCTTTTTCTAAAGCGATTTCTACAGTTTTTTTAATTAACTTATCCATTAAGTTTACTTCTTCATCTTTTAATCTTTCACGTCTAAAAACAGTTAATAAACTTGGATTGATTAACTTCGTTTCTTCTGGGTCATAACCTAAAAAATATTTAAATAATAAATCTGTTTGAGTTCTTTCTATTAAACCTCTATCTGATAATTTAAAATAAGATTTTAATAAAAGATATTTAAACATTCTTATTATATCTTCGCATGTTCTTCCCATTGTAGATGAATATTTGTCTTTTAATTCTTCATATACAAAAGAAAAATCGACCATATCATTTAATTGTTTCCAAAAATTATCTGGTTTTATAACCATATCATATAATTCATAATATTTACTAAAATTTAATTCTAGTTGATTATTTTTCTTTAGCATTATTATCACCATTTCCTTATATATCTATTATATCAAATAAAAAAGACTACTGATATAGTTTACAGCAATCTTTGTAAACTTTTTCAGCAGTCTCGAGTAAAATCTTTATTTTTTTACCCCAAAAACGCGAAAATTTATTTCCCGGGAAATAAACAATTTACATATTCTTGATAAAGTGGTATAATCTACACACGAAAGGAAGTGTTTTTATGGAAAATGATACAATCGCCGCAATTGCCACAAGTATGGGAAGAAGTGCAGTAAATATAATCAAAATAAGTGGACCTGAAAGCATTAGTATAGTTTCCAAAATATTTACAAAAGACCTATCTAAGTTAGAACCTAACACAATTAACTATGGTTTTATCAAAGAAGGTAGCGAATTAATAGACGAAGTACTGGTTTCTGTATTCGCATCCCCTAATAGTCAAACAGGCGAAGATATAGTAGAAATAAACACACATGGTGGAATATCAGTTACAAACAAAGTTCTAGAATTAGTTTTATCAAGCGGAGCGAGACTTGCAGAACCTGGAGAATTTTTAAAACGTGCATTTCTAAACGGAAAGAAAGACCTAATAGAAGCAGAGGCAATTAGCGACTTGATAAACGCTAAAACAGAAGAAGCAAGAAAAATGAGCTTAAAAGGTTTAAGTGGCGAACTATCAAAAAAAATAAAAACACTAAGAAACAAAATACTAAACATAATTGCAAACATTGAAGTAAACATAGATTACCCAGAATATGAAGACGCAATTATATACACAAACGAACTATTAAAAACAAGCATTGACGAAATACAGTCAGACTTAGAACTACTTGTTAAAGAAAGTGAAAAAGGAACACTCTTAAATAACGGAATAAACGTTGGAATTGTAGGAAAACCAAACGTTGGTAAAAGTAGCTTATTAAACTTACTAATAAACGAAGACAAAGCAATAGTGACAGATATTGAAGGAACAACAAGAGACATAGTAGAAGGTAGTATCATAATAAATGGCGTTACCCTAAACCTAATTGACACTGCTGGAATAAGAGAAACAGATAACGTCGTTGAAAAACTTGGTGTAGAAAAAAGTAAAGATATAATAAACAAAAGTAACTTAATAATAGCCTTATTTGACACCAGTAGACCATTCACAAAAGAAGACGACGCTATATTGTCTAGTATAACTGATAAAAAATCAATAATCATTTTAAACAAAACAGACTTACCTACAAAAATAGATTTAAACAAATTTAATGAACATAATTTAGTGAAAATATCCGTAAAAGAAAACACAGGTAAAGAAGAACTTCTAAATATGATTAAAGAAATGTTTAACCTAAACGAAATAGAAACAGGAGACTTCACTTACCTATCAAACGCAAGACAAATAAGCTTAATCAAAGATGCACTAAAACTTTGCTTAGAAATAAAATATCAAAACGAACAAAATACTCCAGTAGACTTAATACAAATAGACTTACAAAATCTATGGGAAAAACTTGGAGAAATAACTGGGGATGCATACAAAGACGAATTACTAGACGAAATATTTAGCAAGTTCTGTCTAGGGAAATAGGAGGTAACCAAAATGTACGAAGTAATAGTAATTGGAGGCGGACACGCTGGATGTGAAGCCTCTTTAGCCTGTGCTAGAATTGGACACAAAACTCTACTAATAACAGGTAACATAAAAAATATTGCAGATATGCCATGTAACCCCTCAATTGGTGGCTCAGCAAAAGGTATAGTCGTAAGAGAAATAGACGCTTTAGGTGGAGAAATGGGAAGAAATGCTGATATTTCCCACTTACAAATTAAAATGCTTAACAGTAAAAAAGGTCCAGGTGTAAGAAGTTTAAGATGCCAAGCAGACAAAACAACATACCCTGAAAATATGCTAAAAACTTTAAGTAGCACACCTAATTTAACAATAAAAGAAGCCTTAGTAAAAGAAATAATAACAGAAGAAAACGAAATAAAAGGCGTAATTACAGAAGACAACGAAAGAATTTATACAAAAAAACTAATAATTACAACTGGAACTTACTTAAACGCTGACATCCTAAGAGGACACTCTAAACACAAAGGGGGCCCACATGGAGAAAAGCCATCTCTATATCTAAGTGAAAGCTTACAAAAAAACGGAATAAAAGTAAGAAGACTAAAAACTGGAACACCACCAAGAGTATTAAAGTCAACTATTAACTATGCCGAATGCCAAGTAGAAAATGGAGACGACGAACTTCTAACATTTAGTAACTTCTATGCCCCTACTTACAAAGTTGAAGACCAAATTCCATGTTACTTAACCTACACTAACTTAACTACCCACAAAATAATACTAGATAACTTAGACAAATGCGCTCTTTACAGTGGCTTAATCGTAGGAATTGGACCAAGATACTGTCCATCAATTGAAGACAAAGTTGTTAAATTTAGTGACAAAGAAAGACATCAAATTTTTTTAGAACCTGAAAGACTAAATGGAGACGAAATCTACGTAGGCGGTTTTTCAACTACCATGCCTGAAGAACTTCAAGAAAAGTTAATTCATTCAATGGAAGGCTTACATAACGCAAAAATCACAAAATATGGCTATGCTATTGAATATGACGCAGTAGAAAGTACACAACTTAATATGTCTTTAGAAAGCAAAATCATAAAAGGACTTTATACAGCAGGTCAAATAAACGGAACAAGTGGTTACGAAGAAGCAGCCGCTCAAGGTCTAATCGCTGGAATAAACGCATCTCTTGCTCTTGAAAACAAAGAACCTTTAATCTTAAAAAGAAATGAAGCATATATCGGTGTCTTAATAGACGACTTAATAAACAAAGGTATAACTGAACCTTATAGACTACTTACAAGCCGTGCAGAATTTCGTCTTTTATTAAGACATGACAATGCAGACATAAGACTTACAGAAATAGGTAGACGTGTAGGCCTAATAAATGACGAAAAATATACTATATTTAAAAACAAACTACAAAAAATAGAAGAATTAAAAACACACCTACATGAAACAAAAGTAGAAGCAAACACTAAAACTAATTCATATCTAGACGAAAAACACTCTACTCCAATAAGTGGTAAAACAAGTGCTCTAGACTTACTAAAAAGGCCTGAACTTAACATCAAAGACATAGAATACTTACTAAATGAAACATATGACGAAAAAGCAAGTGAACAAGTAGAAATAAACACAAAATATTCTGGTTACATAGAAAAAACAAATGCTGAAGTAGAAAAAATGCTAAATCTAGAAAAGAAAAACATTCCTGAAGACATAGACTATTCTAAAGTAAGAAATATTGCAACAGAAGCAAGACAAAAACTAGAAACAGTCCGTCCTTTAACAATTGGACAAGCTTCTCGTATAAGTGGAGTTAACCCATCAGACATAACAATGTTACTAGTTTACCTAAAAAAGGAGTATCCAAATGAATGTAAATGAATTTAATAGCTATTTACAAGAACTAAATATAACCCTAACAGAAGACACTCTTAACAAATTTAAAGCTTATTCTGACTTACTAAAAGAATACAACAAAAAATTTAACTTAACTAGTATCACAGAAGATAAAGATATCTATTTAAAACACTTCTATGACTCATTATGTCTTTTCAAAGTCAAAGAACTATTTAATAACTTAACATTACTAGATATTGGTACAGGTGCTGGTTTTCCAGGCATCCCTATTGCAATAGTAAACCCAAATATTGAAGTAACTCTGCTTGAAGCAAACGCTAAAAAATGTGGTTTTCTAAAAATAGTAAAAGACAAGTTAAACCTAGAAAATGTAGAAATAATAAACATTCGTGCAGAAGACTACACACAAAAAACAAGAGAAAAATTTGATATAGTAACTTCCCGTGCAGTTGCCCATTTACAAGTTCTAGCTGAATTAGAAACCCCTGCTTTAAAAGTAAATGGTTACTTCTTACCCTTAAAATCACATATCACTGAAGAACTAACTACTAGTGAGCAAATATTAAATAACCTAAACTTAAAACTAGAAGAAGTAATAGATTATACTTTACCAATAGAAAACTCTAGTAGAACAATTCTTAAAATAAGAAAAACAAGCAAAACTAAAGACATATACCCAAGAAGTTACAACAAAATTTTAAAAGACTTAAAAGGATAAGTACAAAAACTTGTCCTTTTTCATATAAACCACTTGAAAAAAATGTAAAAATAAAGTAAAATAGTAATAGAATAAAAGATAAGGGGCTGATAAAATGAACCACGAAAATGAAATAGTTAATGTAAGAATAGACGAAATAATTCCAAATAGATTTCAACCAAGGCTAGCATTTGACGAAAAAGAATTAAATGATCTAGCAGACTCAATAAAATTACATGGTATAATACAACCACTAGTTTTAAGAAGAATTGGAGATAAATACGAAATAATAGCTGGAGAAAGAAGATACAAAGCCAGTGTTTTAGCAGGCTTAACTCAAGTACCAGCAGTAATAATGAACATAGATGACCAAAAAAGTGCAGAAGTTGCAGTAGTAGAAAACTTACAAAGAAAAGATTTAACAGCGATAGAAGAAGCTCAAAGCTACAAAAAAATCTTAGATATGGGTTACCTTACTCAAGAACAACTAGCAACTCGTATGGGTGTAGCTCAGTCAACTATTGCAAATAAGCTTAGACTACTAAACTTATCTATCCCAGTTAAAGAAGCACTTCTACATAACAAAATATCTGAAAGACACGCAAGAAGCTTACTTAACATTCAAGACAACAACTTACAAATAAGTATGTTAAATAGAATTATAAATGAAAGATTAACAGTAAGACAAACAGACGAAGAAATAAATAAACTTTTAGGTAAATCAAAAAAAGAAGAAGACACAACACCATTAAAAGTAGAAGTAGAAAATACTCAGTATGTAGACATTAACAAAGAAAAAGAAGAAAGTAAAGACATAATTAATCCCTACATACCAAAAGATATAGACGCATTACTAAAGCCACAAACTGAAGAAGTAAAAGAGGAACTTCCACAAATAATTAAAGAAGAACCAATAATAAAAGAAAGTAAAGATGCTATAATAAATCCATTCCAAGAAATAGAAACCGAGCCTGAAATAATGG
>CAVITD010000022.1:0-9101 GCA_963645645.1 uncultured Eubacteriales bacterium | reverse complement strand
CTAACAGATAATATACCTCAAAAGTATTTTTTGGCTGGAAAAAGGGGAGCACAAAAAATTGATAATGAAGACATTATCCAAACATTTATGGACGATAAATACTTTTTGATAGGAGACTCATATATAATATTTAACAATGTAAAAATAAGAGTATATGACAAAGAAAGAATGCTAATTGAGTTAGTAAGAAATAAAAATAAAATTCCTTTTGATATGTATAAAGAGATAATAAATAATTATAGAAATATTATTAATGATTTAAATCTGTTAAAATTACAAAACTACTTAAGTAATTTCAATAACAAAGATAAATTATTAAAAATAATACAAGAGGAGGTTTTATGATAAATTTAGTTGAAGAAACTAATAAATATATACAAATTGGTTATGACGAATTATATGCAAGTGCAAAAGTCGCACAAGATATTATCTTAAATTATTTATTTAAGTCAGAATACAAAAACAATATAACAATAAAAGGTGGAGTTGTGATGAGCAACATAACAAATGACATAAGAAGAGCTACAATTGATATTGATTTAGATTTGATAAAAATATATTTAAATGATGATAATTTACATGAAATATTTAGTAGTCATAAGTTAAAAGGAATAGAAATAATTGTAGATAAAGAAGAAATTGTTGATTTAAAACATCAAGATTACAAAGGTAAAAGAATTCCAATACTTATAAGAGATACATTCAAGAACGAAATAAATACTAAAATTGATATAGGAGTACATACATAATACGATATAGCGCAAAGCACACTTTGTTTTAATACTTGCATAGATAACGAAAGTATTACTCTTTTTATAAATAGCAAAGAGCAAATTTTTGTGGAAAAGATAATACCAATTATAAAGTTTGGAGTTTTGTCTACAAGATATAAAGATTATTATGATTTATATTGGCTAATAACAAAAGGAAATCTAAACGATAAAGAAGTTTTGAAAATACTTAAAGAAAAAATATTTGACGAAAGTTTAAACGATATAAAAAACATAAATGATTTAATTGTTATAGTTGAAAAAATACTAACAGATAAAATGTATTTAAAAAAGTTAAACAATAGAAAAAACAACTGGTTAGAAGTTAATCAGACTTTATTAAAAAAGGAGATAATTGACTATTTAAAATCTATTGAAACCTTAGAAATAATAGCTTAATAAAAGATGTAGCATTAAATAAAGTGAACTAAAACTCGGAGAAAATATTGACAAACTCCGAGTTTTGTCATAATTATTTATAAAATTCATATAATAATAACAAAAGCACAAAGTTTAAGAGGAATATTCTCTCAAAACACTTGATTTTTGTAATATATAATGTTAAAATATAAACAATGAAGAGGAGGAATAATATGTTATTACAATTTAAATGTAAAAATCATTCCGTTTTTTATAACGAGACAATACTAGACTTAACAGCAACTCAAGAAAAAAACTACACTGATACACTATTTGATATAAAGAATACTAAAGTATTACCAATTATAGAAATTCACGGAGCAAACGCGAGTGGAAAAACTTCTATTTTAGACGCATTAGCATACATGTTTTACATGATTAAGTTTTCTAATAAAATGGATGTCAATGATGCATTGCCAACAGTTCCATTTGCTTTTAGTGAAAAAGCAAAAAAAGAAAATAGTGAGTATGAAATTTCTATCATAATTGAAGAAACAGAATATAGGTATGGTTTTTCATTAAACACAAATTCATTTGTTGAAGAATGGCTTTACAAGAAAAAAATTTCTTCAGGTAATGATACAAAACAGAAAACGATTTTTGAAAGATACAAAGATAAAGTAACCTTTGCACCTTCATATAATAAGTACAAAGGAATTTGGAACTTTTTAGAAAAAAGCATTAACTTGAATATTAATAAATCACTTGTACTTAGTAATGTTGCTATTAAAGAAGAAAAAGGAGAACTAAGAAGTATTTATGACTATATAACAAAATCTTCTTTTAAAATTGATAATAATTTAAATCAAAAAATAAGTATAAATATTTTAAAGAATAATACATCAGTCTATGTATTATTTGAAAAAATTTTAAAAGAATTTGACCCATGTCTAATTAGACTTGATATAAAAGAAGAAGTTGCATCTTCAGGAGAAAAAACATATGGTATAAGTGGAGTACACCATGACATAAAAACACAAAAAGAAAAAATGATACCACTTTCTTTAGAATCAGCTGGTACTATCAAAATGTTCGACGTTTTACCTTCAATTTTAATAAATTTAGAAGTGGGCGGAATTTTATGTTTTGACGAATTAGATACCAAATTACATCCACTTCTATTTAGAAGAATTGTTAATATGTACAAAGATAAAAATATTAATAAGAATAACGCTCAAATTATATATACATCACATTCTACAGTGCTTTTGAATAGCAAAGAATTGAGAAGAGACGAAATTTATTTTGTAGAAAAAAACAATTTAGGAATTTCTAATTTGTACTCATTATCTGAATTTAGAAATATCAGAATTGACTCGGATTATGAAAAAAGATACTTAACTGGAGAATTTGGTGCAATTCCATTTATAGAAGAGTAGGTGTCTTATGGGAAGTGATGAATTATTTAAAAGGAGAAAAGAAGAAAGAAGAAAGAGAAAAGAAAACCTGCAAACAATTAAATCTACAAAATGGTTGGTTATTTGTGAAGGAGTAGAAACAGAAGTTAACTATTTTAGTAGTATGATAGAAGAAGTAAATAAAAAACTTATGACATCAAACAAACTGAAAGTAAACATAATTGGAGCTGGTAAAAACACTTTATCACTTGTAAATTCCGTGGAAAATTTAATTGGAAAAATAGACTTACTAAGTCAAGAAAAAATACCATATAGTAAAATATTTGTTGTATTTGATAAAGACGATTTTGCCCCTGAAATGTTTGATGAGGCAATAAGACTATGTGAAAGAAAAGGATATATTCCCCTATGGTCAAATCAAGCATTTGAATATTGGTTTTTACTTCATTTTAATTATGTAGAAGGAAAAATACATAGGACACAATACGCTAGTAAACTTAATGAATATTTTAAATCTTCAGGATTAAATTACAAATACAAGAAAAATGATAAAGAAATCTTTAATAAACTTTGTAAATATGGTTCACTTGAAAATGCAATAAAACGTGCTAAAAAAATACATACAAGCTTTGGAGATACACTTCCATCAGAACAAGAAAGTGCAACAACAGTATATAAATTTTTTAACTGTGTAGAAGAAAAAATACAAGAATTTAATTAAAATATAAACTAAAACTCGGAGAAAATATTAACAAACTCCGAGTTTTACTATAATCTAAATTGTACACATCTATATTTTTTCTTGGTAGTTATAGAAAAATCGCGAATAATATGATATAATCTAATAGAAAAGGATAAATTGATATGGGAAAAATAAAGAAAAAATTAATAATAAATGGAATGCTTTTAATACTAGGATGTTTACTAATTTCACTGACATTCAATATCTTTTGTGTTCCAAATAAAATCGTGCCTGGTGGCTTAAGTGGTGTAGGTATAATCTTTGACCACTTGTTTGGCATAAAAACATCGTACGTATTACTAATAGGAAACATAATTTTAGTAACTGTAGGTATAATCTGCCTTGGACTAAAAGACACAATTCCATCAATAATCGGCGCTATTGTATACACTCTAATCATGTATTTAACTGAACTACTAAATGTCACTATCACACTAAGTAGTCCATTCCTAAACATAATCACTATAGGCGTACTTTTTGGTATTGGCTGTACAATGGTGTACTTATCAGGCTGCAGTTTAGGTGGCTTAGACATAATCGGAGTAATCTTCAATAAAAAATTCGGTCTAACTCTAGGAACAGCCCTATTCATAGTAAACGGCACAGTCTTAGTAGTCGGCACATTCATATTTGGTGTAGAAATGCTTGTAACTTCACTAATCATAAGATTTATAGAAAGCAAAATAATAGATAACTTCCTAACAGGAATAAGTGACTCAAAAATAGTGTTCATTAATACAGACAAAAAAGAAGAAATAATATCATACATCATAACAGAAATAGAAGGCGGAATAAGCGAAATTCCAGTAAAAACAGGATACAAAAAAAAGAAGTCTAGCATTATCATGTGTGTAGTTCCAACAGAAAAATACCTAATGCTAAAAGAAAAAATAATAGAATTAGATAACGACGCATTCCTAACAGTACTAGACTCATACGAAGTATACGGAGGCACAAATAGGTATAAACTACCACTTCATGATTTAAGAATATAATGATATAATTAACTAGGAGGTACAAATGAATTTAATAGAAGTAAAAAATGTATATAAACAATACAAAAATGGTGTAACAGCCCTAAGCGACATAACACTCTCTATTCCAAAAGGCGACTTTGTCTTTGTAATAGGCTCAACTGCTTCAGGAAAAAGTACACTAATAAAACTACTTTATAGACAAGAAAAACCATCTCGTGGCGAGGTTTATGTAGGTGGGATAAACGTAAGTAAATTAAGAAACAGAAAAGTATATAAACTAAGAAGAAAACTAGGAATAGTATTCCAAGACTATAAATTACTACAAAACCTAACTGTATTTGAAAACGTTGCATTTGCTCTAGAAATATACGGTTTACCTGAAAAAGAAGTAAGAAAAAAAGTTATGAATGCAATAGAAAAAGTAGGACTAAAAGAAAAATTTAGAAGTTATCCAGACCAACTATCAGGTGGAGAACAGCAGCGTGTTTCCATAGCACGTGCAATAGTAAATAATCCTAAAATACTAATATGTGACGAACCAACTGGTAACCTAGACCCAACAACATCAATGGGAATAATGGAAATAATAAACAAAATCAACGAAGACGGAACAACTGTAATAATGGCAACACATGACAAAGACATAGTAAATCACTACAAAAAAAGAGTTATCAAGCTAGAAAAAGGAATACTAGTAGGCGATACAGTCAAAGGAGGTTATGGTAAATAATGAAATACTTAAGAATAATAAGAAACAACATCAAAGACTCACTAAAAAGTGTCTTCCGTAACTTCTCACTTAGTATAGCTAGCATATCTTGTATAACTATAACACTAATACTAGTCGCAGTAGCCGTTTTACTAAGCGAAAACGTAAGCAAGTTCACTTCAGACATAGAAAAAGACGTAACAATTGTAGTATACATTAACAAAGATGCAACAGACACAGACATAGAAGCACTTAAAACAAAAATAGAACTTTTATCAAACATAGACAGCATTACATTTATGTCAAAAGAAAGCATTAGAAAAGACATGGCTCAAGAAAGTGATGGTCTTGGTACAATACTAAGTGAATACGACGAAACAAATAACCCACTTCTAAACGAATACTTAGTCAAAGTAAAAGACACAGAAAGTATCGGTGTAACAGCAAAACTAATAAAAGAATTATCAGGTGTTTACCAAGTAAAATACGGCGAAGGCATGGTAGAAGAACTAGTTAAAATATTTGACATAGTTAAAAAAATAATGGTAGTCATAGTAATTGGACTTATCATAGTAACAGCATTCCTAATAAGTAACACAATAAAAATAACTATCAACAACAGAAAAAGACAAATAGAAATCATGCGTTTAGTAGGAGCTTCAAACACATACATCAAAACACCTTTCTTCTTTGAAGGTATAATACTAGGTTTCATAGGTAGCATAATTCCAGTACTATTAACCGCTTTTGGCTACACTTACCTATATGACAAAATGAACGGCATCTTGTTTACTGAAGTAATAAGCCTAGTTAACCCAAGCAATTTAATGTTAAAAACAATACTAATAATAGTATCAATAGGTGTAGTAGTAGGTGCAATAGGTTCATCCCGTGCTGTAAGGAGGTACTTAAAAATATAATGAAAAAATTTCTAATAATTATAGTTTCACTACTTATATTACTACTACCACTTAAAACAAATGCAGCTGCAAGAACCTATGGGGACTTACTAGACGAATTAGATAGACTAGAAAAACAAAAACAAAAACAAGACTCAGAAAAACAAATAAGCGAAGCTGAATATAACAAAGTTGTTGGAGAAATGCAAGCTATTGAAGCAAAAGTAGCTGAATTAAATAATCAAATAATAACAGCTTCTAACAAAATAGAAGAGTTAGAAAAAACAATACAAGAAAAGAAAGAAGAAACAGATAACATTTTAGTATTCTTGCAACTTTCTAATGGAGAAAAATCTTACCTAGAGTACATTTTTAAAGCAACCTCATTTACAGACTTTATCCATAGAATATCTGTAGTAGAACAACTATCTAAATACAATAAAGAACAAATAAACGAAATGAAAAGTCTTATAAAACAAAACAACGAACTAAAAGACAAACTAGCAAAAGACATAGAAAGTGAACAAAAAAATAGAGACACACTTCAAGATAAAATGTTTGAACTAGGTTCAAGAATAGACGAACTAGAAGAAGACTCAGTTTCAATAGAAGACTTAATCAAATCACAAAAACAATTAATAGAATTCTATAGACAAAAAGGATGCTCTAATTCATATGACTTACTTTCAACTTGTATGGCTATTCCAACTTCAACTGGCTTTAAAAGACCTACTGAAACAGGAATAATCACAAGTTCATATGGTTATAGAACAAACCCACTTTACCCATCAAGCATATCTTTCCATAACGGAGTAGATATCGGTAACAGAAGTCCAGCAGAAGGAACACCTATCTATCCAGTCGCTTCAGGTACAGTCGCACTTCAAACACAATGGGGATGTGGTGGTAAAGTAATGTTTATATATCACAATATTAATGGAGTTAAATACACTTCAGTAATGATGCACTTACTAGACTATAATGGTTTAGAAGAAGGAGACGTAGTATCAGAAGGAGAAGTAGTCGCACATATGGGTGGATACTCAACTGCAACAAGGAATGGTGGATACGATTCATGTACAACAGGCGCACACTTACACTTGACAATTAGCCGTGGACACGTTACAATAGCTAACTATAAAGCTTCAGTAATTGATCCATCAAGCGTAATATATTTTCCAGGCGGATGGTGGTCTTCAAGAGTCTGGTAAGGAGGGTCTCATGTCATATACAACAAATATAAAAAACGAAATACTAAATAACGAATACAACAAAACTGAACAAATAAGTGAATTATCAGCAATAATAAACATAAACGGAGAAATAGAAAACAACTCTATTTCTCTTTATACTGAAAACATAGGTGTATCAAGAAGAATATACAAACTATTAAAAGACATCTTCAATATAGAAATAAACATAACAAAAGAAGAAATAAATAGACTTAACAAAAACTTTATAATACACATGACTATAAAAGAAGATGTAGAAAGAATTTTAAAAACACTAGACTTATATGACTACACAAATAACACTAGAAAATATAAACCATCTGATTACATATGTGGAAACATTGAAGAAAAAAAATCTTACCTAAGAGGTGCATTCTTAATATGTGGAAGTGTAAATGACCCCAAAACAAGTAGATACCATTTAGAATTCATAATAGAAAATAAAATAACTGCAAACTATATAAATGACTTATTACAAGAACTAAACTTTAACTCCAAAATATTAAAAAGAGAAAAACACTACATGGTCTATTTAAAAGAAAGTGAAAGAATAAGTGACTTTATAAAACTACTAAATGCCTACAATTCACTATTCTATTACGAAGACATAAGAATATATAGAGACCACAAAAACATGACAAACAGACTAAATAACTGTGAACAAGCTAACATTGACAAAATAGTATTTTCATCAAATGAACAACTAGAAAACATACAAAAATTAAAACAAAGAGAAGACTTTGACCTAATAGACGACAAAATAAAAGAAGTCTGTATCTACAAAGAAAAATATCCAGAAAGTTCAATGCAAGAACTAGCGGACATTATCTCACTAGAAACAAACACTAAAATAACAAAAAGCGGAATAAATCACAGATTTAGAAAAATAAAAGAAATGGTCTCACAAAAACATTAAATGTGAATAACCCAAAACTTATTAACAACTAGATAAAGTTTGACAACAAAAACGAGTAACCCCTTATATTTACTGGAATTGCTCGTTTTTATAATACTGTGATTTTTTACTATCTACTGTTAAAAAGTATTGTTTTATCCACCTAATTTAGTCGTTTTTCCAACCAATACTCAAATATTTACACAAAATTCCGACTATTTTTAGTCATTTTTACACATTTTTCCAAAAAAATATAAAAATCTTGCTCATTTTAGCAAAATATTATATAATGTAAATATAGGAAGTATTCAATAAATTGAATGTCTACCTATATTTGTTATAGTGACATTGCACTAAGCGATGTCATTTCTTTATTTCTATCACTAATAATAGCAATAAAAACAAAGCAATATTCACTAGAATCAACACGCATATTCTATACGGTCTCTTCTTCATGGACATTGAACCTCCCTTCCTTTTCAACCAAGTTCCCCTGATTTACTTTAAAAGTCGGTAGACACCCAGCACTTCCTGCTCCATACTAACATTATAACGTAAATAGTAAGTTAAGTCAATGCTAAAAACAAATAAATTTTCGCCACAATTTTCAAAATCTGCAATAATTGTGGATAACTTAAAACTTCTTAACAAATTTATGAAAAATATGTGTTTTTTTGATTTCAGAAATATCTTGCATAATTTATAAAAATGTAATACAATATAAATGTAAGGAGCATTCAGCTACTGAATGTCTACCTATTTGTTTTGAGACATTGCCCTAAAAGGCGATGTCATTTCTTTATTTCTATCACTAATAATAGCAATAAAAACAAAGCAATATTCACTAGAATCAACACGCATATTCTATACGGTCTCTTCTTCATGGACATTGAACCTCCCTTCCTTTTCAACCAAGTTCCCCTGATTTACTTTAAAAGTCGGTAGACACCCAGCACTTCCTGCTCCATACTAACATTATAACGTAAATAGTAAGTTAAGTCAATGCTAAAAACAAATAAATTTTCGCCACAATTTTCAAAATCTCCCACCTTTGACACTTGTTACATAAAAAACACTCTCAAAGTATTGAAAATACTTG